>JASEGR010000016.1 GCA_030017955.1 Candidatus Eisenbacteria bacterium | reverse complement strand
CTGTAGGCGCAGGGGTAGTCGTAGAAATCCTGGAATAAGAGAGAGAGAATGACGACGACAGCACAGACACAGAGGATAAGAATAAGGCTTAAGTCGTACGACCACGCCATGCTGGATTTTTCCAGCGAGGAGATCGTCCGTACCGCCAAGAGGACAGGCGCTAAAGTCGCCGGTCCCATACCGCTTCCGACCAAGAGGACGGTGTACACGGTACTTCGCTCCCCCCATGTTGACAAAAAATCCAGAGAGCAGTTTGAGATAAGAGTTCATAAGAGGCTCATTGATATCGTCCGCTCTACGCCGCAGACTCTTGAGGCGCTGACAAAGCTCGAGCTTCCTGCGGGCGTGGACATAGAAATAAAGGTCTAGAACTCTGGCAGCTTGGTCTTTCGACGGGGTAGCCGCCCCTCCTCGATCCTGGTGGGGGAGCGAGGAAGTTCTGATTCCTAACGTAAGGAGTGAGTTTAATTGAATTGTCTTCTTGGCAGAAAAGTCGGAATGACGCAGATCTTTGACTCTCAAGGCAGGGTTCTGCCTGTGACAGTGATAGAAGCCGGCCCATGCTATCTTCTTCAGAGAAAAGAGCAGAAGAAGGACGGGTACCACGCTTTCCAGCTCGGTTTTGCAGAGAAAAGAGAGAAGAGAACAACCAAAGCGCTTCTCGGACATTTCAAGCGTGCAGGGCAGAGTCCAAAGAGACTTGTGAAAGAGGCGAGGACTAATCCCGGTGAAGAGGGCAAGGCGGGGGATGTATTCACGGTTGAGATGTTTTCGCCGGGAATTGTTGTCAATGTCACAGGAACGACGAAGGGAAGAGGTTTCCAGGGAGTCGTGAAAAGGCATGGTTTTTCAGGAGGCGATGACACACACGGGTGCACGACTCACAAGCAGCCCGGTTCAATCGGAGCAAGCGCGTTCCCGTCCAGGGTCCTGAAAGGAAAGAAGCTTCCGGGAAGAATGGGTGGAGCAAGACTTACAATCAGGAACCTCGCGGTCATCGGGGTTGACAAGGAGAGAAATCTCCTTTGGGTTAAGGGCGCAGTTCCAGGCCCTTCGAACGGCTTTCTTCTGGTCGAGAAAGTAAGCAAGCGACGAGAGGAGAAGGGCGCAGCCTGAACGAACTGTGACCAGCGACAGGTTGAATACAGCCGTCTTGAATGCGAACATGACAGAACTGAAGAAACTAGGAATGAACGGGAAAGAACTGGGCAAGTTCACTTTGCCTCCCGCCTTGTTTGGCGTGGAAGTGAATGAACATGTTCTCTATGAATATGTCAGAAACTATCTGGCGAATCAGAGGCAGGGGACATCTTCAGTCAAATCCAGGTCAACGATGAGCGGCGGAGGAAAGAAGCCGTGGAGACAGAAAGGGTCGGGAAGGGCACGTGCCGGCACGAACACATCTCCGGTATGGGTCGGCGGAGGCCGCGCGTTCGGGCCGAAACCGAGGGATTACAGCTACTCGATACCTGCGAAGGTCAAGCGGCTGGCTCTCAAGTGCGCTCTTTCTGCCAAGGCAAAGGAAGATTCGATTTATCTCCTGGACAGTCTGACTCTGGAATCTCCGAAGACGAAGGAGATGGTGAAGATAATCAAGGACCTTGGACTTGACGAGAAGAAGTGCACTCTGGTCCTCGGGAACATGGACAAGAATATCAGTCTTTCAGTCAGGAACATTACGCATGTAAGGCCGAGACTTGCGGCGAATCTCAATGCATACGATCTTATAGATTCTGAGGCAGTCGTTTTTACTCAGGACGCATTGACAAAACTCATTGAGGCTCTGGGGGAAGCTTGAAAGAACCTAGGGAAATAGTCAGACGGGCTCTGATCAGCGAGAAGGGGACCCAAATCAGGACCAGCGGGAATCATTACCTGTTTGAGGTCTTCCGGGATTCCAACAAGATAGAAATAAAGAGAGCCGTGGAGGCAATTTTCGGAGTCAAGGTGGAAAGAGTGAGAACGCTCCAGGTCGTGGGAAAGACAAAGAGAATGGGAGTGTTCCAGGGAAAGCGCTCGGACTGGAAGAAAGCCGTGGTCACGCTGCGGAAGGGCGACACAATCGACATCTTTGAGCAGATCTAGGAGAGAAAATGGGGCTCAAGAAACATAGACCGCTTACACCGACGCTCAGGTATCGCATAGATGCTGACTACTCTGATGTCACGAAATCGAAACCCGAGAAAAATCTCGTCGTGCCCCTCAAGAAGACCGGCGGCCGGAACAACTACGGCCATATCACTTCTTACCATATCGGCGGCGGTCACAAGAGGAAATACCGGATGGTGGATTTCAAGCGTGACAAGGATGGGATTCCGGCAAAAGTGAAGGCAATTGAGTATGATCCCAACCGGTCCGCAAGGATTGCTCTCCTCTGCTATGCCGACGGAGAGAAAAGGTACATTCTTGCTCCTCTCCGTGTGTCCGTCGGGGACAAGCTTCTTTCCGGCTCCGGCGCCGAGATAAGGGACGGCAACTGCCTTCCTCTGAAAGAGATTCCGCTGGGTGCCAGTGTTCACTGTGTTGAGCTCGTGCCCGGAAGAGGCGGCCAGCTTGCGCGTTCGGCAGGAAGTTTTGTATCGCTTGCCGCAAGAGAGAACGGATTCGCTCATCTCAAGCTTCCTTCCGGCGAGGTGAGAATGGTCAAGGAAGAGTGCAGGGCGACCCTCGGTCAGGTCGGAAACCTGGACTTTGAGAACATCGTCTATGGAAAAGCCGGGAAAACCAGATGGCTCGGGAGAAAGCCGATCACTAGGGGTGTTGCAATGAATCCGGTTGACCATCCTCTTGGCGGCGGTGAAGGAAAGAGTTCGGGAGGAAGACACCCTGTAACTCCCTGGGGAGTGCCCACGAAGGGTTACAAGACAGGGAAAAAGAACAAGCCTTCTTCGAAGTACATATTGAAAAGGAGGAAGTAGAAGGTGGCAAGGTCGGTAAAAAAGGGTCCGTTTGTTGATGAGAAACTGCTGAAGAAGGTTGCGGCGATGAATCAGACCCGGGATAAGAGAGTTATCAAGACGTGGGCCCGGCGCTCTACTATTACGCCGGATTTTGTGGGTCATACTCTTGCGGTTCACAATGGGAACAAGTTCATTCCCGTCTATATCACAGAGAATATGGTCGGGCACAAGCTTGGGGAATTCTCCCCAACAAGGGTTTTCAGGGCTCACGGTGCTCACGTGGAAAAAGCCGCGGCGCCTCTGAAGTGAGAAGTCTGGAACCGAGAATCGAAGTTCGGAGATAGATCGCAGAGTTTCTTGTTCTTGAGTCTGATGTTTGCAGGAGCAGGGGGAAATGGAAGCAAGAGCTGTTGCAAAACATGTGAGAGTTTCGCCGAGAAAAGCCAGGCAGGTTCTCGATGAGATAAGGGGACAGAATGTCAATTCTGCTCTCAGTCTTCTTCAGTTCACGCCCAGGTATGTTGCAAAGACTCTGAACAAGCTTCTTAAATCTGCGGTGGCGAATGCTGTGAATATGGAAGGAAAGGTGGATGTGGATTCCCTTTTCGTGAAAGAAGCCTGGGTCGGACCCGGCCCAACGCTCAAACGCTGGCTTCCGAGAGCGCAGGGAAGAGCCACACCTATTTTGAAAAGGACGAGTCACATCACGATCATAGTCGATGTGCGAGAGCCGAAAGGGTGAGAGACAAGGGTTAGGGGGTCAAGGGGTCAAGGGGATGCTGAAGTTGGATTGGGACATCAGTTGTTCACTATGGAGGTGTTAGTTTGGGTCAGAAAACAAATCCAATCGGCCTGAGACTCGGCATAGTCAAGACCTGGGATTCAAAGTGGTTTGCTGAGAAGGATTATACTGCATTTCTTAAAGAAGACATCCTCCTCAGGTCATATCTCAAGAAAAAACTCTCCCAGGCGGGGATTTCCAAGATAGAGATTGAGAGGGCATCAGACAAGTTTACGGTCACGATTCATGCGGCAAGGCCGGGCCTGGTCATTGGAAGAAAAGGGACCCAGGTTGATCAATTGCGGGATGAGCTTCAACATCTCACGAAGAAAGAGGTTGCTCTGAACATAGAGGAAGTCAAAAGGCCTGACACGGACGCCCAGCTTGTTGCGGAACATGTTGCCAGGCAGCTGGAACAGAGAGTGTCTTTCCGGAGGGCCATGAAGAGGGCGATTACGTCCGCAATGAGAGGCGGCACGAAGGGAATAAAGATTACGTCCTCCGGCAGGCTTGGCGGCGCCGAGATGGCAAGGACCGAATCCTACAGGGAAGGGAGAGTTCCTCTCCACACGCTGAGGGCGGACATTGACTTCGCCAGGGCCACTTCTCATACGACGTACGGGTGCGTGGGCGTGAAAGTATGGATTTTCAAGGGAGAGATTCTCAAGCAGCCCAAGATAACGGAGCCGCGCGAGGTTCCTGCTCCTGTTCCAAGCGAGGAAGTATCCAATGTTAGTGCCAAAGAGAGTCAAGCATAGAAAGCAGCAGCGCGGAAGAATGAAAGGCAAAGCCACAAGAGGCTCGACGGTCGCCTTTGGTGAGTATGGCCTGAAAGCGCTCGAGCCTGCCTGGGTGACAAACAGGCAGATTGAGGCCGCAAGAGTGGCAATAACCAGGTTCATCAAAAGAGGCGGGAAGATGTGGATACGCATCTTTCCCGACAAACCCGTAACGATAAAACCTGCAGAGACAAGAATGGGAAAGGGCAAAGGGAATCCCGAGTACTGGGTGGCAGTCGTAAAACCCGGAAGAGTTCTTTTCGAACTCGAGGGGATTGGAGAAGACCTGGCGAAAAAAGCCTTCGCTCTTGGCGCAAGCAAGCTCCCGATAAGAACAAAGTTCGTCTCAAGGGATGAGACGGGGGGTAAATGATGCCGCGCGAGCTGAGACCGGAGCGTTTGAGGGAAATGTCCCTTGAAGAGCTGCAGGAGAAACTGAAGGGGACCAGTGAGGAGCTCTTCAACCTGAGATTCAGAAACTCGATGAAGCAGCTTGACAACTCTCTGAAGATCAGGGAGACACGAAGGGATATTGCCAGGATCAAGACAGTTTTGAAGGAAGCCCAACTGGGAATAAGGAAAATAGCCACTCACGGCGAGGCAAAATAGGAAGCTGTCGAGGCAAATCTTATGACAGAAAGAGGGAAAAGGAAGGTCAGAGTAGGAAGGGTCGTAAGTGACAAAATGGATAAGACCGCCGTCGTCCTGATTGAACGGCTTGTGAAGCACCCGTCCTACGGAAGGTATGTCAGGAGAAGAACGAAATTCAAAGTGCACGATGCGAAGAACGAATGCAAGGTAGGCGATGTCATAAAGTTCACTGAGACGAGGCCTCTGAGTAAAGAAAAATGCTGGAGGCTTGTGGAGTTTGTGAAAAAGGCTGACTAGTTGCCGGGCGGGAACTCCTTGCAAGCCAGCGAAGGCAGTTAGGCAATCTGAATTCGTGCGGAAACGTGGAGAGAACTGGGTGTCACGGTGGTTCAACCGAGAAGCATAATAACAATCTCTGATAATACGGGGGCAAGAATCGCCCGGTGCGTGAAGGTCCTCGGCGGGAGCAAGAAGCGTTACGGCCGGATCGGGGACATAATAGTCGTTTCAATCCGGGACGCAATTCCGGGGGCGACAATAAAGAAGGGCGATGTCGCCAAGGCAGTGCTAATCAGGACCAAAAAAGAGATGAGGAGAAAAGACGGCTCCTACGTGAAATTTGATGAGAATGCCGCCGTTTTGATTGATGAACAGAACGAGCCAAGAGGGACGAGAATCTTCGGCCCGGTTGCAAGAGAACTCAGGGACAAAAAGTTCATGAAGATCGTTTCCCTTGCGCCAGAGGTGATCTAGATGGCCTCGACCGCGGTTACCAAGAACGATTCAGTCGTCGTCATTTCGGGGGACGACAAAGGAAAGAGAGGAAAGGTACTCAAGATCTTTCCGGATGATGGAAAGATCATTGTTGAAAAGGTGAACCTTGTCAAGAAACACGTGAAGACCAAGGGGCCGGGATCTCCGGGGGGAATCATTGAAAAAGAGGCTCCGATAAACGCGTCGAATGTTCTCCTCTATTGCTCAAAATGCGACAGGGGCGTGAGGATTTCTTTCCATACCCTGGAAGATGGAACCAAAGAAAGACTCTGCAAGATCTGCGGGGAGACAATTTCAAGACAAAAGTGATGAGACTATGAAGGCAAGACTAAAGAAAAAGTATGATTCACAGGTTGTTCCTGCCCTGGTGAAGCGCTTTGGATACAAGAATGCGCTTCAAGCTCCGCGGCTTGACAAGATAGTTGTCAATATGGGAGTGGGCGATGCCCTTCAGAACATCAAGCTCCTGGATTCTGCCGCAAGTGAGCTCGCGGCCATCACAGGCCAGAAGCCTACCATCAGGCGTGCCAGGAGATCGATTGCGAATTTCAAGCTGAGAGCGGGTGCTCCTATTGGCTGTGCCGTAACACTCAGGGGAGACAGGATGTACGAGTTCTATGACAGGCTCACCAATATTGCCATCCCTAGGATTCGCGATTTCAGGGGACTCTCCACAAAGTCCTTCGACGGAAGGGGAAACTATTCGATCGGGCTCACCGAACAGATTATCTTTCCGGAGGTCAACTACGACAAGGTGGGCAAGGTGAGGGGGCTGGATGTGACGATAGTGACGACCGCAAGGACCGATGAAGAGGGTCTTGAACTCTTGAGGCTCATGGAAATGCCGTTCAAAGCAAAGTAAGAGGAGGAAGAGTGGCAAAGAAGGCATTGATTGAGAAATGGAAAAAAGAACCCAAGTTCAAGGTGAGAGCTTACAACAGATGTCACAGATGCGGGAGGCCCCGGGGCTATATCAGAAAGTTCGGAATGTGCAGGATATGCTTCAGAGAGCTTGCCCTCGACGGTTTGATCCCAGGTGTTGTGAAGTCTAGCTGGTAGGAGAACATATGTCCGTATCCGATCCGATTTCAGACATGCTCACTGTAATTCGGAATGCCTGCAAGGCAAGGCACAAGAGAGTTGAAATCCCTTCGTCGAGGTTCAAGGCTGAAATAGCCAGAGTCCTCCTGAAGGAGAAGTTCATAGCAAACTACAAGAGCGTCGAAGACAGCAAACAGGGAATTTTGAGGATATTCCTGAAGTACGACGAGGATGAAACCAGCGTGATAACCGGTCTGGAGCGCGTCAGCAAGCCGGGAAGAAGAGTTTATCTCGGAGCAAAGAAGCTTCCGAAAGTGGTCGGCGGTCTGGGTGTAGCCATAATCTCAACCCCATCGGGTCTCATGACAGAGAAAGAGGCACGAGTGAGAGGACTCGGAGGGGAGATCGTCTGCAAGGTCTGGTAGGAGGAGCAAAGTGTCGAGGGTAGGCAAGAAAATCATTGAGCTCCCAAAAGGCGTGAGCGTGAAGTGTGAGGGAAGGCGCGTTTCCGTGACCGGGCCGAAGGGCGAGCTGAGCTATGACCTTCTTCCCGGGCTTTCGATTTCGACGGAAGAGAGTACCGTGAGGGTGATTCAGTCCGATGAAGGCAAAAACGCGAGTGCGTTCCACGGGCTCACGAGGACCCTTGTCTTTAACATGGTCTCCGGAGTGGTTCAGGGATTCTCGAAAACACTTGAGATTCACGGCACCGGATACAGAGCTCAGATGGATGGGAAGAAGCTTGTTCTTCAGATTGGCTTCTCGCATCCGGTTGTGTTTGACCCGCCAGAGGGAATAGAGATTTCCCTCGATTCTCCAACGAGAATCGTCGTGAAAGGAATAGACAAGGCGCTGGTTGGAGAAGTGGCCGCCGAAATAAGGGCAGTAAGAAAGCCGGAGCCGTATCGTGGGAAAGGTATTAGATACGTGGGTGAGTATGTGAGGAAGAAACCTGTGAAGGGAGCTGCGGGGACAGGAGCAAAGGCCTAGGTGAAGACAAAATCTCAACTCAAAGTCCTGGCAAGAAAGAGAAGACATCTTAGAGTGAGAAGGCGCCTCTCGGGCACAGCCGAAAGACCGAGATTGTGCGTCTTCAAGAGTCTCAAGCACATCAGCGGAATTCTGGTGGACGACGGTGAGCTGCGCACTATTACTTCGCTTTCCACGCTCAGCCCCGAAGTGAAGAAAGCGATCGCGGAAGTGAAGGGAAAGACCGCGAAAAGCCGTGTGGTAGGCGTGCTTCTCGGCAAGAAGGCACTTTCCCTGGGAATCACGAAGATTGCATTTGACAGAGGCGGGTACCTCTTTCATGGACGTGTGAAGGCATTGTGTGACGGATTTATGGAATCTCTTTCGGGAACGGAGAAAACAGCCGCCAAGTCAAGTCCTGCAGGTGACCGCAAAAAATAAAGGAGGGATATTTGAAGGACGAGGGAGCTCCAACAAGTGAACTGATTGAAAAGGTCATTTATTTCAACAGGGTGGCTAAGGTTGTAAAGGGTGGAAGAAGGTTCAGCTTCAACGCGTTGGTCGCAGTTGGCGATCGGATGGGTAGTGTTGGCGTTGGGCTCGGAAAGGCAAACGAGATTGCCGATTCGATCAGAAAAGCCACCGAGGCGGCGAAGAAAAGTCGGATATCTGTTCCCTTGCTGGGAACCACGATACCTCACGAGGTCTATGGAAAGCATGATGCCGGGAAGGTGTTTCTGAAGCCGGCATCTCCAGGTACGGGTGTCATAGCCGGTGGCGCCGTCAGGGCGGTGCTTGAGGTCTGCGGAATTCAGGATGTTCTCACGAAATCGCTTGGGTCGAGCAATCCGCATAACGTTGTCAAAGCAACGATGGATGCTTTGGCCCAGCTCAGAAAGGCAAAAGATGTTGCCCGCCTCAGGGGAATGTCTGTGCGTGAGGTGTTGGGAATGGATGAAGGGAGAAACGTCTCAGGTGCTCAAGATAACCCAGATTAAGAGTTCGCTTCGCAGGGAAAAGTCGCAGGGGCTCACTTTGAGGGCGCTGGGCTTAAGAAAGAGGCATCAGACTGTTCTTCACAAGGACACACCTGAGATAAGGGGAATGATCAAGAAAGTCCAGCACTTGGTTAAAGTAGAAGTGGAGGAGAAGTGAGACTCGGTGCTATCAGGCACAATGCGGGAGCGGTGAAGATAAGAAAACGCCTTGGCAAGGGAAGAGGCACAGGTCACGGCGGCACATCCACAAAAGGACATAAGGGGCAGAAAGCGCGCTCCGGCGGGAGAGTGCACCGCTGGTTCGAAGGCGGTCAGATGCCGCTCCAGAGAAGGACCCCCAAGGTGGGTTTTGTTAACTTCACAAGGAAGAAAGTCCAGATTGTGAATGTGTCGGACCTCAATAGATTCGAGGAAGGGGAAGAGATAACTCCGGAGCGTTTGAAAGAGAAGCGGCTTATCCACAGACTGAACCTGCCGGTGAAACTGCTCGGCGACGGAAAGGTCGAGAAGGCTCTCACGGTAAAAGTTGACGCGGCCAGCACATCAGCGCGGGAGAAGATTGAGAAGGCAGGAGGGAAGCTCACCCTAAGTCATGCTTAACAGCTTCCAGAGTGTTTTCCGAATTCCGGAACTCAAGAGGAGAATTTTCTTCACCGCCCTTCTCCTGATTGTTTTCCGGCTTGGCAGTCATGTGCCTACACCCGGAGTTGATGCCCGTGCTCTGGCGACTTTTTTTGAGCAGGCAAAGGGCACTCTTTTCGGGCTCTACGACTTGTTTGCAGGCGGTTCACTGGGAAGGGCGACAGTTTTTGCTCTTGGGATAATGCCTTATATCAGTGCCTCCATCATCCTTCAGCTTCTTGGAGCGGTGATCCCGTACTTTGAGAAGCTGCAGAAGGAGGGCGAAGAGGGAAGAAAGAAGATAACTCAGTACACAAGGTATGGGACGGTTCTTCTTTCCGTGATCCAATCGTTCGCATTTGCTCTTTTTCTTGAGAATCTAACGGGCACGGGCGGACAAAGAGTTATTCCCAATCCAGGTTTCGGTTTCAGGATGGTAACAGTCCTTACTCAGACAACCGGGACAATTTTCATAATGTGGCTTGGAGAGCAGATAACCGAGAAGGGCATCGGCAACGGAATATCGCTCATCATTTTCATTGGAATAGTGGCGCGCTTTCCGAATGATGTCCTCAATTCCGTAAGATCAGTCATGGTCGGGACAATCAGCATCATCACCATGAGTGTCCTCGCCGTGATGATGCTGGCGGTCATAGCCTCAGTCATTCTCATAACTCAGGGGCAGAGAAGAATTCCCGTTCAGTATGCAAAAAGAGTGGTTGGAAGAAAGATGTATGGCGGGCAGAATACTCACATACCGCTTCGCGTCAACACGGCAGGCGTTATTCCCATCATCTTTGCCCAGTCCATTATCATGTTTCCGAGTACACTTGTGAATTTCTTCCAGACGAATCAGATAATGCTTGGAGTTGCCAATCTTTTTCAGCCTGGCGCGCCGGTCTATCTCATACTTTATTCGGCAATAATAATATTCTTCACCTATTTCTACACGGCTATTGTTCTCAATCCGAACGATCTTGCCGACAATATGAAAAAATATGGCGGTTTCATCCCGGGCATGAGACCCGGAAAGAAGACCGCAGAGTACATCGACGGCATCATGACCAGGATTACTCTTCCTGGAGCCGTATTTCTCGCTGCAATAGCGGTTCTTCCTGATGTTCTGATCAGGAAGTTTAATGCTCCCTTCTACTTCGGAGGAACGAGTCTGCTGATTGTGGTCGGCGTTGCGCTTGATACACTCCAGCAGATCGAGTCTCACCTTGTTATGCGGCACTACGACGGGTTCCTCAAGGGCGGAAGAATCAGGGGGAGAAGATAGGGTCGGGCGCCCCAGGCGACGGCGTGAATGAATTGACGGAGGAAAAGCTTGAGAGTGGTTCTCCTTGGACCGCCGGGTTCAGGTAAGGGCACCCAGGGAAGGCTCCTCTCTCAGAGATACAAGATTCCTCTCATTTCGACGGGAGAAATTCTCAGAGAGGCGATCAAGCTGAAGCTTGAGCTTGGGTCGGAAGCAGAGAAATTTCTCGACAAGGGCAAGCTTGTTCCTGACGACGTGATGCTGGGGATCGTAAGGGAGAGAATCTCCCGGAATGATGCAAAGGGAGGTTTCATCCTCGATGGATTTCCGCGGACCGAACCCCAAGCCCTGGAATTCGAGAAACTCCTCGGCGAGATGGGCACACGGCTTGATGCAGTTGTGAATGTGGATGTTCCCGAAGCAGTGATTGTGAAGAGGCTTGTGTCAAGAGTCGTATGCTCCAAGTGCGCCGCGAATTATAACCTGGCGACGAATCCGACCAGGGTTCCGGGCCGGTGCGATGCATGCGGGGGGAAGCTCGAGAAAAGAGCTGATGATGCTGAGGAAACTGTCAGAACGAGAATTGCAGTTTATCATTCAAGCACGGAGCCGCTTCTTGCATTTTACAGGGAACGTTCGCTTCTCCATTCGATTAGCGGGGACGGAGAAGTAAGCAGTGTCTTTGGCAGGGTTGTGAAAAGTCTGAACAGCAGTGCAGGCTGATGGCTCTCTTCTATCCGGAGACAGGCACAAGGAGTTGTTTTCCTCCTACATCGAGAGAGGGTGGAATGAGGAGCGCACGAGTTGATTCCGATCAAGAGCAAGGAAGAAATCAAGTTGATTGCCGGGAGCTCCGCGCTTGTAGCCGGATGCCTCGAGCTCGTCGGACATCTTCTCAGACCCGGCATTTCGACGGTGGAGCTCGACAGGGAAGTTGACGCATACATAAGAAAAAATGGTGCAGTGCCCGCTTTCAAAGGGTACAGAGGGTTTCCGGCAAACATGTGCGTGTCAGTGAATCACGAAGTGGTTCACGGGATCCCTGGAGAACGAATGATCAATGGAGGAGACATCGTGAGTGTTGACATAGGGGTCCTCAAGAACGGCTATTACGGAGATTCTGCCAGGAGCTTTGCAGTAGGCGATGTCCATGATATCGGCAAGAGACTTCTTGCTTCTGCCGAAGAGGCTCTCGTGAAGGGGATAGAGAAGGCAAGGCCGGGGAACCGGGTGGGAGCGATTTCGCATGCGATACAGTCATCGGTCGAATCCAACGGGTTTTCCGTCGTGAGGGCCCTATCAGGCCATGGCATAGGAAAGGAAATGCATGAGGAGCCCCAGATTCCAAACTATGGAAGGGAAGGAAGCGGGGCACTGATTAAGGAAGGAATGGTCTTTGCAATTGAGCCGATGGTTAACGCCGGCAATTTCGAAGTGGAGATTCTTGACGATGGATGGACAGTTGTGACAAGGGATAGGTCCCTGTCTGCACACTTCGAACACACGGTGGCGGTTTTGAGCGATGGGCCGGAGGTTCTTTCTTGTGTTGGATAGAGTTCAGAGCGGAGCCCGGGGCACAGATTGCCCTGAATGGCATCGTCACTTGAGGCAGGTGGAAATCCGTGCCTAAGGAAGAAGGCGTACAGGTTGATGGTACTGTAATCGAACCTCTTCCCAACGCAACATTCAGAGTGGAACTCGAGAACGGTCACAGGGTACTTGCTCACATTTCAGGAAAGATGCGGATGAACTTCATAAAGATACTGCCCGGGGACAAGGTAACAGTTGAGCTTTCACCCTACGACTTGACGAGGGGCCGGATTATTTATCGCTACAAATAGAGTTGAGAGTATTTTCACCGAAGATTCTGGTCCCGGAATAAAGCCGGACAACGCTGAGGGTTAGCTGAATGAAAGTCAGGGCATCAGTAAAGAAGATTTGCGAACAATGCAAGATTGTGAGAAGGGAAGGGATTCTTCGCGTCATCTGCAAGAATCCGAGACACAGGCAGAGACAGAAGTCCTAAGTCTGGGGTTTCGTCAGGAGGTAGAACTTGGCAAGAATAGCTGGTGTTGATCTCCCTGCTGAGAAGAGAGTCGAGGTGGCTCTCACTTACATCTTTGGAATTGGTGATTCAACGGCAAGAAAGATTCTCAAGATTACCGGAGTCAATCCTAACATGAGAGTGAAGAGTCTCTCTGAAGAGGATACTGCAAAACTCAGGAGTGAGATTGAGCGCAACTGCAAGGTCGAAGGAGCCCTTCGCGGAGAGGTCTCTCTGCATATCAAGCGCCTCATGGATGTCGGCGCCTACCGTGGATTGAGACATAGAAAGGGCCTTCCCGTCAGGGGACAGAGAACCAAGACAAACGCAAGAACAAGGAAGGGTCCGAAGAAGACTGCGGGAGTGAGGAGGCAAAAGGCTGCTTCGCCGGCAACAAAGAAAGCTGAGACAGCAAGCGCATAGGAACTAAGGCCAGCAAGGAGGAAAATTTGCCACCAGAAGGAAAAAAGCCGAAGAAGAAGGAACGGAAAGTAGGGAATGTCGGGGTCGCCCACATCCAGGCGAGTTTCAATAACACCATTGTGACTATCACCGATCCGTCCGGAAATGTGATTACATGGTCAAGCTCCGGGAAGGTAGGGTTCAAGGGCTCGAGGAAGAGCACTCCATTTGCCGCGCAGATTGCTGCCGAGGCGTCTGCAAAGGAGGCTTTGAGTCAGGGAGTGAAGAAGATAGAGGTATGGGTCAAAGGACCCGGCTCCGGCAGGGAGGCGGCAATCAGATCCCTCCAGGCAGCAGGCCTGGAAATATCGGCAATAAGAGACGTGACACCAATTCCTCATAACGGATGCAGACCACCGAAGAGAAGGAGGGTCTAATCTTCAGGGAATCCTTGCAGCGGCCGTATTCATGCGGCGCCGGCTGCGGGTTAGGGGAAGGAGATACGAGGCAATAAATGGCAAGGTACAGGGAAGGAAAATGCAGACTCTGCAGAAGGGAAAGCGAGAAGCTCTTCCTCAAGGGTGACCGGTGTTTCACTGATCACTGCGCCATCGACAAAAGGAATTTTGTCCCGGGCGAGCATGGAAAGGGCGGCAGAAGAAGAAGAGAGACTGGATACGGGCTTCAGCTGAGAGAAAAGCAGAAAGCAAGACGCATCTACGGCATCATGGAACGGCAGTTCAGAAATTACTTCCTCAAGGCGGAAGGAATGAAGGGGAAAACCGGCGAAATACTCCTTCAGCTTCTTGAGACCCGCCTGGACAACGTTGTTTACAGAATGGGGCTTGCCCCGTCGAGAAACGCTGCAAGGCAGCTCGTGAGGCACAGACATCTTAAGGTGAACAACAGGGTCGTCAACGTTCCAAGCCGTGCGATCAGAGCCGGCGACGAGGTCGCTGTGCGGGAGAAGAGCAAGACCCTGAAGCTCATTACCTCCGCGCTCGAAAGCCAAAGCGCCCGCGGCCTGCCCCAGTGGCTCGAGGTCAGCAGAGAAGACATGAAAGGAAGGCTTGTCCAGATACCGTCGCGCACTGACATCCCGGTCGCGGTTCAAGAGCAGTTCATCGTGGAGCTTTATTCAAAATAATTTTGATCTACTACTCTCAGAAAGGTTGACTTTTGACAGGAGGTGGCGCCTGGCTATTCAGAGTTGGCCTGCCGTTGTTGGAAGTGATTCAAGGCTCTGTCACCTACTGTGAAGGGGGATGGCTACATGAAGCTGAAAGGATTTCAGATGCCCAAGAGAATTGAGATAGACGAGAAGACCATGACTGACCGGTACGGAAGGTTTGTGGTCGAGCCTCTTGAGAGAGGATTCGGGACTACGCTTGGAAATTCCTTGCGCAGAGTCCTTCTGTCATCTCTGCAAGGAGCAGCTGTGGTGACCGTGAAGATTGACGGAGCCCTTCATGAGTTCGCCACGATCCCCGGCGTAGTCGAGGATGTGGCCGAAATAATCCTGAACATAAAGAAGATGCGCCTGAAGATGCACACCGACGGCGTGAAGAAGGCCTATTTCAATGCAAAAGGGAAAAAACGGCTGGTCGCGGGCGATCTCGAAGCGGATCCTGACATAGAAGTCCTGACGCCAGACCTTCATATCGCTACAATCAACAAGAATGGTGAATTCAAGGCCGAACTGGAGATCTCGACTGGGCGGGGATATGTGCCGGTCGAAATGCAGGAGGAACCAGAGAAGTCAGAGAAATCAGAGAAATCAAGGAACATAGGTACTATCCCTATTGACGCACTGTTCTCTCCGATTGAACGGGTGAGCTACTTCGTTGAGAGTGCAAGAGTCGGGCAGAGAATCGATTACGACCGGCTGATTGTCGAGATATGGACTGATGGAAGCGTGCTTCCGGGCGATGCCCTTGCTCATGCTGCAAGAATACTGAGGGACCACTTCTCTCTCTTCATACACTTTGAAGAAGAAGTTGAGGAGGAGGCCGAGGTTGAGGAGGATGAGGAGACGAGAATGATGCGCAAGCTCCTCGAAAGGAGTGTCGAGGAACTTGAGCTTTCCGTTCGTGCGGCAAACTGCTTGAGGAATGCCGGGATAGTGACAATCGCAGACCTTGTTCGTAAGACCGAGCAGGATATGCTCAAGTATAGAAACTTCGGGAAAAAGTCACTGAAGGAAATCTCCGAAATACTTGCCAGGGACAACTTGCACTTCGGCATGGATGTCTCGAAGTACAGAGTTTCTTCAAAGCCTGAGGATACGACTCCAAAAGAGGAGAAGGTTTTGGAAAGTGAGGAGGCAAGCCAGTAAGGGTGATCCCCTCACCCTACCCTCTCCCCTGGGGGAGAGGATGGAGGTGAGGGGGGATGGCCACAACAGGAGAGGAAATAGTCAATGAGGCATAGGAAAGACTGGAAACAGCTGAGCAGAACGGCAAGCCACAGGAAGGCCATGCTTAGAAACCTTGTCACGTCCCTCTTTAAGATTGAAAGGGTGACAACAACGGTTGCAAAGGCAAAAGAGGCGAAAAGGGTTGCCGAGAGAATGATCACTTTTGCAAAAAAGGGAGACCTGTCATCGCGGAGACAGGTTGCAAGGTTTGTTCAAGAAGAGGCTGTTATCAGGAAGCTCTTTGACACGATTGCACCGTGGTACGCCGAAAGAAATGGCGGTTACACAAGAATTATACGGCTCGGACGGAGACTCGGAGACGCCGGAGAGCTTGGCATCCTCGAATTGCTCAAGACAAAAGAGCAAAGAGAAGCAGAGAAGGCCAAGATAGCCGAATTGAAGGCTCAGAAGGAAGAGAAGGAGAAAAAGAGAAAGTCCTTAAGGCCGTAGAAACCGCCGCCATTTCGAAGGAGGCAGAGTTTCAGAGCACGAGAAAAGGATAGGTTGATAATGAGACCAGGGACCCGTTCATGCGGGTTCTTTTCTTTTCTGCTTCTTCTGTTGCTGTTCCTATTTCACCCTTCTGTTTCGCTCTCTACCCCGCGCGCGAGAACTACTCCGGGGTCTGTCCATGAACGAAGGGCGCTCTGGGTTGTGAGGACGACTCTCACCTCGCCTGAGAAGATAGAACAGATGGTGAGAGAAGCAAAGAAGGCGAATTTCAACATGCTCTTTGTTCAGGTGCGGGGGAGGGGAGATGCGTATTATTCCTCTTCGATTGTCCCTCCACCCGAGGACATGAATCGTTCCGGCTTTGACCCTCTCTCCCTGGTTATCACCCGGGCACACAGTGCGGGGCTTGAGGTCCACGCATGGGTGAATGTGTTTCTCACCTGGTCCAAGCCGACAAAGCCGGTCTCACCGGATCATGCGGTAAATCTTCATCCGGAATGGTTTGGCGCCTTCCCTGATGGAAGGAGTTTTGTTTCAATTTCGAGGGAAGAGCTTGGGCGCAGAAGTATTGAAGGGCTCTTTCTTTCACCCGGGAATCCGGATGTCAGGGAGTATATCAGGGCGGTTGTCTCTGAAATCGTGGAGAAGTATGCCGTTGACGGCATTCACCTTGACTATGTCAGGTTTCCAACCTTGAAGTCCGGTTTTGACGAGATTTCGAGGCGCGAGTTCATGAGAGTCTATTACGTCGATCCGCTTTCTCTTGAGACCGGACCCGGGGCCGTCCTGGACTACTTTGGAGCGCCGGGTTTAGCGGACCTGGCCGGCAAGTGGAAGAACTGGCAGATCGAGTGTGTTACGGAAACTGTGAAGGGAATTGGTGAAGTAATAAGGAGAGAGAGGCCCGGCATCGTTTTCTCGGCGGCCGTGATGCCGGACAGCGATGCGTCGCGGGATCTTCACGGCCAGGACTGGGTTTCATGGGTGCGCAATGGATATCTGGATTTTGCAGTCCCTATGTGCTACTCACGTTCGAGCGAGGTTATCGAGCGGCAGCTCAGGAAAGCCGTTCAATCAGCCGGGAAAGACCGTGTCATGGCGGGCATCGCAGTGTATAATCAGCATTCAAGGAGCGCAGTTGAGAAGATCAGGATAGCCAGGAGACTGGGAGTCCTGGGAGTTTCGCTGTTCTCATACGATTCCGTCGGGGAAAGGAAAGAGTATCTTCAGAGCCTCAGGAGAGATGTCTTCCAATCTCCTGCATCAATTCCGAATTCCCAATGAAATCCCGGCTGAGAACATCGTCCACGGAGAAATTGGCCAATGCTTTCTGACGCCTTGCTGAAAAAGCTGAGAAAAGAGTTGGGTCAGGAAAACGTGCTGACGTCGGATGAAGAGCTGGTCTGTCATTCCTACGACGCCACGCTCATAAGAAGCCTGCCCGATGCGGTGGTCACCCCGAGGACAGCCGAGGATGTTTCGAAAGTCCTTGTACTTGCGAATGAAAACGCAATCCCTGTTACTCCCAGGGGTTCAGGAACAGGACTCACCGGAGGCTCAGTTCCGCTAAGAGGCGGAATCGTCCTCTGTCTCACAAAGATGAATTCGATAAGGGAGATTGCTCCCGCAGACCTTCTCGCAGTCGTTGAACCTGGAGTTGTAACCGGCGAGCTGCAGAGAAAACTTGAGGAGGAGGGGCTTTTCTATCCTCCCGACCCCGCGAGTCTCGAGATCTCTTCGATTGGGGGAAACATCGGAAACTCGGCTGGAGGGCCGAGAGGTTTCAAGTACGGAATGACGAAAGACTATATCCTGGGCCTTGAGGTCGTCCTTCCAACCGGGGAGCTGGTGAAGACAGGTGCAAGAACTGTCAAATGCGTGACGGGCTATGATCTCGCCAGACTCTTTACCGGCTCCGAGGGAACACTCGGCGTCATAACCTCTGCGATTCTCAGGCTTATACCCGTTCCCGAAGAGCGGATAACTGTCCTCGCTTCGTTCAAACGTCTGGAAGATGCCGCCTCGCTTGTAAGTGAGGCAGTCTCGGCCGGACTTGCGCCTTCAGCTCTCGAAATCATGGATAGTGTCACACTCTCAGCAGTCAAGGAGAGCTCGGGACTGAACTCCCCGGAGGGAACTTCGGCGGTTGTGCTTTCAGAAACCGATGGGTTCAGTGAAGTTGCCATGAAGGAAGCGCAGAAAGTGCGCGAACTGAGCATAAAGAACGGGGCAATTTCTGTTCAGATGGAGAAAGACAAGGAGAGACGTGAAAAACTGTGGGCGGCCAGGCGTGGAGCATTTGCAGCTCTCGCCAGGAAGAAGCCTACGACGATTCTTGAGGACATAGTAGTTCCACGGACAAAGCTTGTTGAAATGGTCAGGGCCGTGGCAGAAATCGGAAGAAGGCATCAGTTGGTGATCGCAACCTACGGCCACGCGGGAGATGGAAATCTTCATCCGACAATCTTGTGCGACAAGAGGGACGAAGACGAAATGAGGAGAGCCGGGAGCGCTGCGGGAGAGATCTTTGAACGCGCACTTGACCTGGGTGGAACTCTCTCCGGGGAACACGGTATAGGATTCGAGAAGGCAAGGTTCCTCAAGAAGGAAATCGGTGAGGCAGGAATCAAGATAATGAAAAGACTCAAGGATTCTTTCGATCCGAAAGGGATAATGAATCCCGGGAAGATGTTTGAGTAATGCAATATCCCCACATATCAGCCCATTCAGAAGACATAGTCAGGTGCATAAAGTGCGGCCTGTGCAAGTCCGTCTGTCCTCCGTATCTCGAAACGTTTGTTGAATCGGAAGGGGCAAGGGGGAGAGTAGCCCTCGTGGAGGCGCTGCAGGACGGGAGACTCACGCTTTCACATATTCTGTCAGATAGAATCTTCACGTGCCTGAATTGCAAGGCGTGTGTCGAAGCGTGCCCGAGCGGTTGTAACGTTGACGACCTTGTTCTTTCGCTCCGTGCCGAGCTTGCATCGAGAGGCAAGATCGGCCTTATCAAACGGCTTGTCCTGAACGATATCGTCCCGTCAAGAACAAAGCTTGACCTCGCAGTCAAAGCTGGTTCTGTCTTCCAAAGGTTTCCGGGACTGTTCTCGATGCTCGGCCTTGATGGAGAAGGTGGATTCCCCAAGCTCCAGGGAAGAAGCTTTATCGACAGTCATAGACCCGGAAGGAGAGTGAGGAACCCGGTCATGAGAGTCGGCTTTTTTGTGGGATGCGGCACGAATTTCCTTCATACAGAAGCCGGGGAGGCAATAGTCTGGGTTCTTGAAAGGCACGGCTGTGAAGTCATCGTCCCCAGGGAACAGGTCTGCTGCGGAACGCCTGTATTCAATTCAGGCGAATTCGGGACTGGGCGCAAGCTGGCAGAAAGGAATCTCGAAGTCTTCGAGAAGGCCAAAGTAGACGCAGTCATAACCGGATGCGGAAGCTGCGGGCTCACGCTGAAGAAGGAATGGCATGAGGTTCTCGGTGTTGATGCCCGGGAGTTCTCGAACAAAGTCTATGACTTCTCGGAATTTCTTGTCAAAGAGCTGAAGCTTCAGAAGCCGAGAAGGAGCTTCTTGCTCGCGGTAACCTATCACGATCCCTGCCATCTTGCGCGGGGACAGGGGATAAAGGATGAACCGAGGGAGATTCTGAAGAACATTCCAGGAGTGAATCTCGTAGAGATGAGGGAATCGACGAGATGCTGCGGCGGAGCCGGGACATTTGCCTTCACCTGGCCTGAACTCTCAAGGAAGATCGGATCCCGCAAAGCCCTTTCTATAAGAGACACTGCCGCAAGCATGGTGACCACATCATGCCCGGGCTGTTACTTGCAGCTCAGGCGGGTTCTCCGCGCGAACGATATCGAAATGTCCGTGAAACACGTGGCCGAACTCTACGCATCCGCGCTATAAAATAGTGACAGTCACCTATTTTTCGTGCCCGTCCCGACCGCTTCTTTCGCGGAAGGCTGCGGAGATCGGGTTCTGGGCGCCTTTTTGCCGGGAATAGGAGACGAGAGCAGGGACACATACAGCCTGGTCGCTGGAAAAATAGGTGACTGTCACTATTTTTGCCTAAAGGAGGAATCTTTGGACTACTACGTGACGGAAGGCTCGCTCCGGGAGAAGACCAATGAATGGCTTGCAAGGATCAAATTATACAACCGGCACCGGATGAAGATACGCAAGGGCGGAGCGGCTCTGATGGTCATCGATATGCAGAAGTACTTCTTGGATCCGTCGTCTCCCTCATTCATCTGCGGCGGACTCGCGATTCTTCCAAATGTCAAAAGACTCATCCGAGCGTTCAGAAGGGCCAAGCGCCCGGTGATTTACACGCGTCACGTTCACCATCCGGACCGGATTGATGCCGGCATTATGGAGTGGTGGTGGGAAGGAATGTGCGTTGAAGGCACCCCGGAGAGTGAGGTTCATGAAGATATTTTCCCTCGCAGGAATGAGAAAGTAGTCCTGAAACACAGATATTCTGCGTTCTACAATACCGACCTGGAAACCATTCTTCGCTGTCTCAAGATTGAAGACCTTGTGATCTCGGGCATCATGACAAATATGTGCTGTGAATCCACTGCACGGGATGCATACTATCGTGACCTGAGAGTTTTCTTCCTGGCCGACGGGACGGGGACCATAAATGAGGAGATGCACCTGGCGAGTCTCCTCAATCTCTCGCTTGGGTTTGCCTACGTAACGACTGTCAGCGATATTGTGCGGCAAGCTCAGTCGTGATCAGATGATGAGTTGCAGCAATGTCGAAAGGAGGAGTTGACCCATGGCATACACGTTTGGAGAGCTCAAGAAGAAGACTGTGGCTGAACTCAGGAAGATCGCAGACGGCGTTGAGCACGAGGCAGTGAAAGGCCATAGTCAGATGCACAAGGATGTCCTTCTGACAGCCCTCTGCAAGGCTCTTGGGGTTACTGTCCACGAGCGCCATGAAGCAGTTGGCATCGACAAAAGAGCCATGAAGGCACAAATTAAAGAGCTTAAGAAAAAACGGGATGAAGCTCTTTCTGCCCACGATCATCCCCAGCTCAAGACTGTTCGGCGGAAGATTCACGATCTGAAAAGAGCGATACGGAAAGCCGCGTACTAGAAACTAGTTGGAACAAATCGGCTTGAGTCGCCGTAGTCCTGTGCAGTTCACAAACCATAGGAGGTGTCGTATGAGGAGGGGAAGGTGCTGCAAACTGGTCGTTCCGATTGTAGCTTCGTTGGTTGTCGTGGTTCTTGCTTCGCTTTGCCTGGCGGCAGAACCTAAGCTGATCCCGCGCCAGACAATCTTTGGAAATCCAGTCAAAGCTGGGCCACAGATTTCACCCGACGGGACGCGGCTCTCGTATCTTGCTCCAGTCAACAACGTGCTTAATGTATGGGTTAGGACTATCGGCGCTCAAGATGATAAGGCCGTTACAAAGGACACAAATCGTGGCATTCGCATTTACTTTTGGGCGGCAGACGGAAAGCACATTCTCTATCTTCAGGACGTCGGCGGCAATGAGAACTGGCGTCTTTATGGAGTAAACCTCCAGTCAAGTGAGATTCGCGAGCTCACACCGTTCGAAAACGTCCAGGTGCAGATTGTGGCGCGAGACAAGCATTTCCCGAACGAGCTTCTGATCGCGATGAACAAAGAAAATCCCCAGGTTCATGATGTGTATCACCTCGACCTCGCTACCGGAGAGCTCAAGCTCGTCGCGAAAAACCCTGGTAACGTGGCGGGCTGGGTAATTGACAGAAATTTCAAGGTTCGAGGCGCCACGGCATCCACGCCTGAAGGCGGATTCGATCTCCTTATCCGGGACAATGAGCAGTCGGACTGGAAGAAATTGCTTACATGGGACTCTGAGAATAGCCTCACAAGCGGCGCCTTTGGTTTTTCCAAAGACGGGAACTACCTCTTCCTGATTGATTCAAGAGATGTCAATGCGGGCCGGGTTGTGAAGATGGAGATCTCAACAGGGAAGATACAGGTGATTGCAGAGGATCCCCAGTATGATGCCAGCGATGTGATGATTAGTCCTGATACTTACGAAGTGCAGGCAGTTGAGTTTACAAAAGAGCGGAAGAGCTGGACAGTGATTGATAAATTGATAAAAGCTGATTTCGACAAGATTGCGAAGCTTGACAGGGGCGATTTTTCGGCTTACTCCAGAGACGATGCCGACGGCACGTGGATTGTAGGATTTTCGGCAGATGACGGACCCGTCTCTTACTTTGCCTACGATCGAAAGAAACAAAGCGGGACCTTTCTATTTGACAACCGGCCCGAGCTCAACAACTACACGCTTGCACAGATGGAGCCGGTATCGTTCAAATCCCGCGACGGTCTTACAGTCTATGGGTACCTCACCTACCCATTGGGCAAGGACAAGAAGAATCTGCCGTTGGTGCTCAATGTTCATGGCGGCCCATGGGCCCGCGACTTGTGGGGATATAACCCGGACGCTCAGTGGCTGGCAAACCGCGGCTATGCCTGTCTCCAAATCAATTTCAGAGGTTCCACAGGATATGGCAAGAGCTTCGTGAATGCCGGGGACCACGAGTGGGGCGGGAAAATGCACGATGACCTTGTGGACGGCGTGAAATGGGCAATCGCGCAGGGTATCGCGGATCCAAAGAAAGTCGCAATATACGGCGGCTCCTATGGCGGCTACGCTGCCCTTGTAGGAGCTACATTCACTCCCGATCTGTTCTGCTGTGCGGTGGATATTGTTGGCCCGAGCAATCTTCTGACCTTCATTCAGTCCGTCCCTCCTTACTGGTCTTCACTTCGTTCTCTTTTCTACAAGAGAATCGGAAATCCCGATACAGAGCCGGATTTCTTGAAGGCCCGTTCACCGCTTTTCAAAGTAGATCAGATCAAGATTCCGATGCTGATTGCCCAGGGTGCGAATGATCCGCGAGTCAAGCAGGCGGAGTCCGAGCAAATCGTCGCGGCAATAAAGGCAAGGGGAATCGAGCATCAGTATATGCTTTTCCCGGACGAAGGCCATGGATTCGCCAAACCGGATAACCGTCTGAGATTCTACGCCGCTGCCGAGAAGTTTCTTGCGAAGTACCTCGGCGGAAGATATGAGGAGTAAGCGGTAAGCACGTTGCGGCAAATCGAGTGTGGTGCTCTGAGCGGCCGGGACCCCTTGAAGATCAGGAACAAGGATCCCGGCCGCCAGCTGCTGGATGGCGGTTTTCTCCTTAAGAGCTTGGCTCCCGGGATTGCGCCGTGAAACACTCATCCCAAGCGATCGAGACCGGACACACCGCCGGGCGATCGCTGCCAACTAGACTGTTCTACACTGTGGCGACGCTCATCGTTGTCCTCCATGTCTATGCAGCTTTCTACCCGTCTTCGCTGAATTGGGGATTCCACGCCCTGGCGTTCTTCAGCTTGCCCGCGAAGCTCGTGTGGATACTGCTTGCACTTCTCATCTTGGTTCCCCCGTCGCGACGATTCCTGCTTCATCTGACCGAACGCACGGTTGAACGCATCTCTCGTATCCCAAGGAGCGCCGTGTATGCAATTCTTCTTGTATGTTGGGCCGCCCTCTGCTGGTTTGCGCATACCCGATGGTATCTGCTCGGTGATGGGCAGTTGACGCTGCGGGACGTAGCTCGGGCCGTCACCCTAAATGCGCCCCCGCCAGTGCAGTTCAGAACTGAACCACTTTCGATTTTCATAAATGTTCAGCTCTTCAAGATGCTGTCCAGGCTCGGCGGAGCGGATGTCGTAATGGCTTTCAGAATCATTGGAGTCGTATCTGGCGTCGCCTTCCTGCTGACCATTTTCCTGCTTATCCGGAGATTGACTGAAAACACAACAGAGAGAATTCTCCTGGGAGCCTTCATCCTTTTTGCCGGAAGCAGCCTGCTGTTTCTTGGATATGCAGAGGATTACACGATTCTGTATGCGGTTCTGTTCGGCTATTTGGTTCTCAGCTATTCCTTTCTGCGCGGCGGATGCAGCCTCGTCCTGCCTTCGATTGCCTTTGCAGTGATGGTAACGCTTCACCTGGGTGCGATCTTCTTCGCTCCGTCCTTGCTCGTTCTTCTTTACGTTCAATTCAGGAAGAAATGGCATCAGGGGCTTTTTGCCGTTGGGACGGCGGCCGTGGTTGGTCTGGTTGTGCTCATGTTGATCGGTTACCAACCACTCAAACTGTTCAAGGTACTGGGCGGCGGTGGGTCGTATCTCATACCTCTGGCCAAGGTTTCCAATCCGAATCAGAATTTTCCGTTCCTGTCGTGGCAGTACTTTCTGGAACAGTTCAATCTTCAGATCCTGGTTTCGCCATTTGCCTTGCTTCTTCTCATTATCTTTGTTGCAGGCTCCCGCAGGGAAATTCGTTGGACTGCGCCGCCACTCTTCTTTCTCATTGTTGCTGCCCTCTGCGGCTGTGCATTCGTTGCTGTTGCGAATCCGAACCTGGGTTTGAGCCGGGACTGGGATCTATTCTCCTTTAACCTTCTTCCGTTGATCTTTCTTGTTGCCGTGGTCTATGGGCGACATGTGAAGCTTGAAGGCAAGAAGGAGCTCCTCTTCACCGCGGCGTGTCTTACTTTGCTCCACACAATCCCATGGGTGACGTTGAACACCTCCGAGAACAAATCCCTGGCCCGTCATCGGATCCTGCCGGATGAACGCCTGTGGGGAGAGTCTGCCCGTCTTTCAAACCTGGATGAGCTCGGCGCCTACTATCGCAACAAGAGCATGTACAAAGAAGCACTCGAAGCGTACCGGGGGTACCTGGCGATCAATTCAGGAAATCCGAGGACCTATCAGTCGATTGCAACCGTTTATCAATTCATGGGAGACAAGGAACAGCAGAGGCTTGCTCTTGAAGAGGCAATCAGACGGGGCTGGCGAGGCGCCGAAGCATTCATTGATCTCGGCATGCTTGTCTGGGATAGGCATGAAATCGACCGTGCCATCGAGTTAACAAGCAAAGGATTGGCAATCAATCCAGGGCTGAGTCCGGGATACCACAACCTCGGCGTGTTCTATTTGTACGGCCGCCATGATTTCAAGAATTCCCTGGACAATTTCGAAATGGCAATTGAGGCGGATCCGGAAGACACTACTGCCTACAAGGGAGCAGCAATCTCTGCATACTTCACCCAGGATCTTGAAAAAGCAAGAATCTATGCCAGGAGATACTTGGAGGATGTTCCCAGCGATCCGGAGGCCCTGCAGCTCGTGAGCCTGCTCGACCAGGCGCCCCGGCAGCGGCCCGGTCAGAGGTAGCCTCCTCATCGACCAATATCGTTATCCGGGCATAATTGGTATTCATCAAGGGCTTGCTTGGCGCATGAACTTGGCTTCGGCCCAAGCCATGATCTGTCCCTCACAGGTCAACTCAGCTTTCAATCCGTACAGCGGCGGCTTGGCGGACAGCATCCATGCTCTGAGCCCCAAGATGGTCCGGCAGGACACTGGCTGCAAGAATCTCACCCTCAGGTCTCCCGTGACTGCTCGGATGCCATTGTGAAAAAGACAGTGCGTCATGGCTGCGTCGAGCAGCGCGGAGATTATCCCGCCGTGGAGGATGCCATCATATCCCTGAAGCCATTGGTGAGGCTGAAAAGTAGTCTTAACGGCGTCACCATCAGCTCGGAAAGCGAGCTTGAGTGACCAGGGGTTTTCTCGTCCGCAGAACAGACATTGGCTATGGCCATTCCGGGCACTGATGCTTTCGGGATCCTCAGTGGTCACAGACATTCTCTCCAACACCGAGTGTGCCTGTAAGGTAATCAGAGATTAGCTTTTCCGGCGTTTCTGCAGGTGCTCCCACCAAAACCTGAATGCCACATTCGGTGAACAATCCTTGAGCGCGCTGACCCATGCCACCGGCGATGATTATGGTCGCGCCGCGCTCCGCCAGCCAGGGAGGCAGCAGCCCTGGCTGATGTGGAGGCGCATGGATGTCCTCCCGCCTGACAAGTTTTTTCGTTGCGGTGTCCACATCAACGAGGGCAAAATGCTCGCAGTGTCCGAAATGCGTCGAGAGTATTCCATCCGCCAACGGAATCGCAATTCTCATGGGTTTTTCCTCCTTACTTGTCATGGGGTTCGCCGTCTCTTCGGCAGCTTTGACTCCGTCCAACACCGCAATGTAATTGACGATGTTGCGGATGATCTCAGCCGTTGGGGTCGCCGCGTAGTGGTGAACGAAAGCCCGGGCACGAGAACGGTGCCGCCGCCGATTCCTAGTAGACCTCCCAGCACACCGGCCAACAGACCGGCGGTCAGAACCAACGCGAGGTTAATCAATTATTCTCCCCCGCCGATATGAATCTCCATCCATTCCAGGCTTAGATGCCATGACGCCTCCCGTATGTCACACCCAACAGGCAAGATGGTCCCATAGCTGTCTAATATCCTTTGCGGATGGCGCTTCGGTTTCCACTACCGCCCGCTCCCGCATCTGGGCCAATGTCACGCCGTGGTCATACCGGATACGGCCCGCGATCTGCGCGCCCGCCTGGCGCGCCTTGTCCTCAATGCGGTCCGTCATCTCGGGGTTGAGGTCCCATTTGTTCACACAGATCGCGGTTGGAATGTTGAAATGCCGCGTCAGGGAAAGAACCCTCTCCAAATCGTGTTCCCCGGAAACTGTGGGCTCCGTGACAACCAGCACCAGCGTTGCGCCGGTCACCGAGGCGATGACGGGGCAACCGATCCCGGGCGGACCGTCCACGATGATCAGAGAACGATGTTCCTCCTCGGCGATACGGAGGGCTTCCCGGCGGACCGTGGAGACCAGTTTGCCGGAGTTCTCGGCTGCCACGCCCAGTCGGGCGTGAACCATGGGACCACAGCGTGTTCTTGAAACATACCATTCACCGTTAACCACCGGGCCAAATTCTATCGCATTCTCTGCACAGAACCACGCGCAGACGCCGCAGCCCTCGCAGCCGATGGGATCGATACGGAAGGTTTTGTCCACCCGGCCGTTGCCGTGACCGTCGAAAGTAATTGCATCGAAGTTACAGAGTTCCTCGCGTTTGCCACAGGCAATGCAATGACCGGGTTTGATCCTTGCTTTTTTGCCTCCGGTGAATTTTGCGCGGCGGATGACATCGGGCGCCAGAACCAAGTGCAAGTCTGCCGCATCTACGTCACAGTCTGCTATAACCGGCCGGTTTGCAAGCACAGCGAACGACGCCGTTACACTGGTCTTGCCCGTCCCTCCCTTGCCGCTGATGATAACGAGTTCCTTCATGTGCATTCCTTCATTCATGTATTTGCATTCATCATTGTGGGGCGGGATGCTACTGCCTGCTGTCAAAGGCCTGGCGGAGATCCTCGATGAGATCCTCGACATCCTCGATCCCAACCGAAAGGCGGACCAAACCATCTGAAATGCCGACGGCCTCCCTTTCTTGCTGCGGTATTCCGGCATGGGTCATGGATGCCGGATGTTCGATCAGTGTCTCCACGCCGCCCAGTGAAACGGCAAGCGTGGCCAATCTCAGCCTGTCCATCAATCGCCGTCCTGCGTCGAGGCCCCCGCGCATTTCAAAACTGATCATGGAGCCGAATCCCAGCATCTGCTTTTTCGCAAGTTCGTGCTGTGGATGGGATGGCAGCCCGATATATCTTGTCCAAGAGATTTCCGGCCGCGACTCGAGCCATTGGGAGAGAATTTGAGCGTTCTTCTGGGAGCGCTCCACCCGGAGCGAAAGGGTTTTCAGCCCCCGGTGTACAAGATACGCCTGATGCGGATCCATGTTGCATCCCGTCAGGATCATGATTTCCCGGAGCCGGCAATGGATTTCATCCGTCCGCGCCACCAGAATTCCCCCCACCACATCCGCATGCCCGTTGATAAACTTGGTGACGGAATGCAACACCACGTCGGCGCCAAGAACCAATGGCTGTTGCAGGCAAGGCGATGCAAATGTGCTGTCCACCGCAAGCAGTGCCCCGTGGGCATGAGCGAGATCGGCCATGGCTTGAATATCCGTGATTTGCATCATTGGGTTCGACGGGGTTTCGACATAGATTAGCCTCGTTTCCGCCCGTAGGGCATGATGGACGTTTTCCGCATCAGAAGTATCCACGAAGGTTGATCGCCCCCCGAATCGCGAAAGATGCTTTTCCATCAATGTGCGGGAAGGACCGTACACCGATGCGGTGCTTACTGCATGGTCGCCCTGCTGCAGCAAGGCAAGGCACGCCGTCGTCACAGCACTCATGCCGGAGCTCGTTGCGACGCCCCCAACGCCTCTTTCAAGCTGCGCCACGCACTTCTCCAAGGCGGCAATGGTGGGATTCCCGATCCTCGTGTAGATATACCCGTCCACTTTCTTCGAAAACCGATCCGCGCCGTTCTGGGCGTTGTCGAACGAAAAAGTCGACGTTTGGTATATTGGAGTGACGACGCTCCCAAAGGGATCCTTCGCCATTCCTGCATGGACCAGCTTTGAATTTATGCCGAGATGCTTTGCGTCCACGGTATCCTCCTGAATCACCTGATCGTTGTCGTTTTTCTTTCAGTATGGCCGGCGGAATCAGGCACCCTTATCACCGCGCCATACCGAAGCATAGTCTTTGTGCAGTCATCCCCTATCAGTACTTCTTTTCGCTATGTGTTGCCCAATGATCCAACGTGGAAGACAGAGAGACAAATGATCTCCGATACTCCGGAAGCGCATCAACAACGAGCCCGCCGCGGGAATACGTTTCGGCGATCCGCCGGTCATCCGGAATTTCCAGGAGAATGGGAATGTCTTTCTTCACGCAGAACGCATGCACCCGGCCATCGCCGATCCCAACCCGGTTGACGACCACGCCTAACGGAATTCGGAGTTCGCGCACCATATCCACGGCCAGTTTCAGATCGTGCAGGCCGAAGGGCGTCGGCTCTGTGACGAGCACGACGAAATCCGCTCCCCGGAGTGTCGCGATCACCGGGCATGACGTTCCCGGAGGCGCGTCCAGGATTGCGGGCGCGCCTTTTCTCAGTCGAGCCTTCACCGCGCGGATGAGAGGTGGGACCATGGCCACACCGACGTCAAGTCGCCCCTGGATCAGAGTGATGTTCTCCGCCTGGACCGTCTCGACAACTCCTATGCGGTTATCAGCTTCGTGAATGGCCTTCTTGGGGCATACCATCGCGCATCCCCCGCAGCCGTGACATATCTCGGGGAAGACGAGCGTCTCGGTCCCGAATGAGACGATGGCGTGGTATGCGCAGAAACGGCCGCACTCACCGCAACCGTCGCAAAGGGATTCATCGACTTGCGGGACCGGAATGCTGACGGTTTCCGCTTCGCGTGTGGTGCCCCTGAGAAACAGGTGGCAATTCGGCTCTTCCACGTCGCAGTCCAGAAGCTGCACGGGAGAGCCAAGCGCCTTTGCCAGGTTAAGGGAGACCGTCGTCTTGCCGGTTCCGCCCTTGCCTGAAGCGACCGCAAGAATCATGAGGTGCCACCGCCCGCGTAACCCCGACGGCCGCGTTGTCGAGCCGTTTCCCCGCCAAGATGAAGCACATTGCCTTCGCGGCGCACCAGTTCAACCACGCTTAGCCCAATGCCCTTCAACGTCAGCGGCCTTTGCCTCGGTTAGTTTCCCCGCGCGGTATCGCTCAAGAGCCACGGCCACCGTGGGGGAATCGGTGTTGAAAATCTTGATTCCGGCCGCCAGGAGCACACGAAACGCTTTCGGGCCGCAATGCCCGGTCACGAGCGCTTTCGCTCCCAACCTGGCCACGGTTTCCGCCGATTGGATTCCCGCCCCCTGAGCCGCGTTCAGGTTCTGCTGGTTGTCCACCACCTCGAAGTTCTCGCTATCCAGATCGTAAACGAGAAACTTGGGGGCCCGGCCAAACCGGCTGTCCAACGGGCCATTCAGATTATTACCCGAAGTTGTGAAGATGATTTTCATTGTCACCCCCTCATTCAATTGTAGGCGGTCTTGATCTCCTCCATTCTGCGTCCGTTACTGGATTGGCTTCAATCTGTCTGAGGCGGGCAGGTGGCGTTCATTCCGCCGCGGTTCTCGTTTCGATTTCATCGAGACACTTCTTGATGAAGTCCAGTTCCGACTGCAAGGCATCGGCTTGGTTCTTCAGCACCTTCTTCTCCGTTTCCGGGTCAGGCTGCTGGTACGGCATCGGGTATCCGTGAGGCATGGCGTAGGAACCAAACCTCAACCATCCCGGCTGACCAGTGGCGTAGAACCAATGCCGCCATCCACGTCCACCGCCGCCGAAGCCCCAAGAGCCTCGCCCGCGTCCGAAGGCAATGCCGGAACCGCATCCTGGCATTGGATTCGCGTACCCAGGCATTCCGAAACCTACGCAGTACCCGGCCGAGCGGCCGGTCATTGGGCCAATTCCCATCGGTCCGGTTCGATCTCCTCCTGGCATTTTCGTATCCTCCTCTCTCAAAGATTGACTGCTATTCCCTGCTCATCGCGGCCCCGCACTTCGGACACTTACGCTCGACGCAGGGTACACCACGTTCGTGTGGTTCCCTCTGCCCGCATTTAGGGCACACGCAGGTACCGGTCGGTCCGGCGGCTTTGGGGCCCCCCATCCGACCGGGTCTTTGTCCACCTCGCCCCTGACCTCGACCGCCTCCTCCGCCCTGACCCCGGTCCCCGCCTTGTTCCATCCCACCACCTTTTCTTCCGTTCATAACGTAATCCTCCCGGTGTAGGCCATACGTTCCCCCGAGCCGCCTTCGCCCGCAGCAGCCCGGCATTGCAAAGACATTCCAATCAAGGTCCCCAGTGAGCCAAGCCCCGATGATTTCTTGCAGGCTGCCGGCCATGAAAGGAACAACCCGGATGCCGTAGGCAGCGACCATTTCATGCAAGGGTTTAGATATCGCACCGCAAACCAGGATGCCGACGCCCAGTTCTGCAAGACGAAGTGCCTTCTGAGCTGGCAGATCGTCTGTGATCGTCTCTTGCGTCTCGCGGACAACCTGTCCGTCCTCGGTCTCCACAAGGCGAATCTGGCCCGCCACATCGAAGACCGGCGCGATTCGATTGTTCCAGGCTGCGAATGCCGCTTTCATCATCCGATTCTCCCGTTCGTCCTTCTCTAGCGAAGGAAAGCATTTGTCGTGCCAGGATGAGACGAGCCGTGGAATCCGCGACAATACATTGAAAGATAGAGAGTTATGAATCTCATTGAGGGGATAGTTTTGGGCTATACAGTAGTAAGATTGCTACTGTGGGAGGCAAGGCCAGGTGCACTGACGCTACTATTCTTGGGGGGAGCGGCCGTTCCGCCTGGGAAGGGAAATGCCCAGCTTCTTTATCCTGCGGAAGAGCGTGGTCTTGTGAATGCCAAGCTCCCTGGCCGCAGCGGACCGATTGCAGCGGTTTCGATCCAGGGCGGCGCGTATTGCTTGGGCGTCAACAAGATCGTGGGCTGATCGCACGCTAAGGTCCGCGCCTGTCGTCATGCTGTGCGCCGTCAACTCCTCGGGCAGATGCCCGATGCCGATGAGACCTTGCTGGCAGATGACAAATGATCGTTCGATGACATTCTCCAGTTCGCGCGCGTTGCCGGGCCAATCATAAGCCATGAGCAAGGAAAGCGTCTCGGCCGCGATCCCCTGGATAGACTTACGCTGCAGACGGTTGAATCTCTCAATGAACTGATCTACCAGAAGCGGGATATCCTCCTTGCGCCGTCGAAGTGGTGGCAGCTCCACGCGAAGCACATTCACGCGGTAGTAGAGGTCCTCCCGGAATGCACCCTTGCGCATCTGTACCGCCAAATCCCTGTTGCTGGCAACGATGACTCTGACGTCCGCCGTCTCGGAGCGGGTCGCTCCGAGCGGGTCATACCTATGGTCTTGCAGTACCCGCAGGAGCCTCACCTGGAGCGCCGGACTCACGTCGCCGATCTCGTCGAGGAACAGAGTCCCACCCCGTGCCATGGCAAACCGTCCAGGCTTGTCCTTGTTTGCCCCTGTGAACGCGCCAGCCTTGTAGCCGAAGAGTTCGGATTCGAGAAGAGTATCCGGTAATGCCCCGCAATTGACCGGTATGAATGGGCCGTCCCGCCGTGGGCTAAGCTCGTGAATAGTACGCGCTATCAGTTCCTTGCCCGTCCCGGTTTCCCCGAGAATAAGGACCGTACTGGGACTGACGGCAATGACGGGCACGGCCTCGAATACCCTTTGCATCAGAGGGCTGCGGCTTGCGAGGTCGCCAACTCGGAATCGACCCTCGAGTTCCCGGCGCAAGGCCTCAACCTCAGACAGGTCCCGGAAGGTCTCCGCTCCACCGACCACGCGGCCTTCGGTATCCCGCAACACGGCCGTGGAGATGCTGATGGGAATGCGGTTCTCGTCCGCGTCGATGATGTACCCGGACTTGCCGATGATGGGTTTACCCGTTTTGAGCGTTCGCTGAAGAGCGCAGCCGGCGCCGCACATACTGGAGCGGAATACCTCGGAGCAGCGCCGACCCATCGCCTCCGAGCGCACCACACCTGTGATGTCTTCGGCAGCCCGGTTGAACGATGTGACGCGCCAATCCAGATCCACCGTGAAAACACCGTCCGAGATGCTCTCGAGAATAGTTTCCTCCGGTGTCAAGACGGCGGGCTTCCTGATCTTCTTGCGTTTCCTCATCCTGACGATCCCTGTAAGAGCCGATCTTGGCTCTCCAATTCGGAAATGATTTCGACCGGCTCGCCCTGCGCCTCGCGAAGCATCAAAGCTGCTCCCCTCAGCTCATAGTCGCTCTGATGCGCTCCTCCTGAGTCATCGCCGCGAGGCGTTTGATCTCATCAACGTTCAGCTGAAGTCTCTTGGGGCCGGCAGTCAATCTATTCAGATTATTTGCCCTTCTTCTTCGAACATCTCAAACAAGCGCCTCTGACTTCCACTTGCGTCTTTTCCGCTCTTCCCAACATCTTCGCAGTGTCCGGAATCTTCAATTGGTCAAACTGCTTGCTGCAAAAGTCACGGGTCATTCCACACTTCGTGCAGATGAAGTGATGGTGAGAACCCATATTCGCGTCAAATCGCATTCTCCCGCGAGGAGGTCCTATGGTGGTTATGATCCCGAGATCCAGCAGCGACCATAGTGTTCTATACACCGTGTCCAGCGACACCGTGGGGACTCTTTCGCGAACGCCCTTGCAAATCGTCTCTGCATCCGGATGGTCAACGGATATCGCTACCTCGCGGAAAATCTCCAGGCGCTGGTGCGTTAGCTTAACGCCGGAACGTGTGAATCGTTCCTTGAGGTAATTCATTCGATGTTGCAGTTCTTTCTGCCAAAGCTTATTGTCGTGAGTCTCCGAGGTCGGTTTCATTCGTAAATAGGAATGTATAGCGAAGTAATTTTGTTGTCAAGTGCCATTCTTCGACAGGCAGCCGGAGTTCCTGAAGTCTTGTTCGCCTGAAAGTCTATGCTGCTGCCGAGAAGTTCCTTGCAAAGCACCTTGGCGGAAGGTATGATGGGCAAGTAGTAATCACTGGTGGCACGCGGTTAGAGATGAAACCGGGCGTTGCACTCTACTGCCCACCCAATACAGAGCATGACGTACTTAACACTGGGTCGGATATCCTCAAGTACGTATATGTGGTGGCTAAGACGAGTTGAGACACCCGGAGAAACCATCTTCATACTTTGTACCATGGGTAGAACGGCGTATTCTTGAGATTCGTTTATGAACGCTTCTAAACCTCCCTATTCAAACATGAAGAAATTGTTTTCCTCCCTGTTCATTGGGGCTTTCCTCTCAGCGATTTTTATTGCCTCATGCGACGTGCACACCGATGCCCAGGCAGAGGCAAGGGCCTATTGCCCGCTCTGCATCTTTCTGCTCTCTTGTTGCGACCCGCCCGCTTCGCCCATTGGATCTGTCTGGCGGCCTGCTTTCACCAGTCTCATTGCTCCTCTGTGTACTGGTTTTGTCAGTTTTTCATTCGCCTACCTGCCCCCTATTCACGGCCCTCCATTGTCTGCTTGACATTTTTCCCAATTCCAGATTCGTGTGCGGTCCTATGGCTCTGCCTTGCCGTGTCAGCCGATTGCTGATGGCTGGCAAGAGCCTGTGAGCCGGAATTTTCTCCTGTGTCCCGTGGTCGCCGCGTGGTGATGCTATTTAGTTCCCGAACGGAGGAATTGACTATGAGTAATATGAAGAATGTAACGGTTCTCTTCTTGATTCTAATTGCTTTCCCACCTGTATCTGTGTATGCGGCGGCTACAGATCTTCCCGACATCAGCGTCATAGGAGACATATCCGCGCAGACGTCAAACGACTTAGTCTCCGCAGGTAGAAACAGAGTGACTATCAGAGGGATAGAGCTTGCTCTCCAGGGGTATCTGTATCCGGAGATGCGAGCCGATGTGTTTCTGGCGATGCACCGTCACGGAGATACGTTCGAACCAGAAATCTGCGAGGCATTGGTCAGTTCCCTGCGTTTTTTCGCTGACGGGCTCGGCCTCAAAGCGGGAAGAATCCACATCGACTTTGGCAAACTGAACAAGATACATCAGCACGAACGCCCCTTTGTGGATCAGCCGCTTGCGCTTACGAATTTCTTCGGACCTCACGGCTTTGTGGGGGAGGGGGTCACGCTTGGTTACCTTTTTCCCCTGCCGTTCTTTCTTGAGGTGAATACGGGTACATGGTGGATTCCGGCAGGTCATGTCCATGAGGAGGGAGACACTGAGCCCGAAGAATCAACGGAATTCTCGCCCGCCGGACGAGTTCACACCGGTCGAATGTGGGCGGGGTTTCGGTTGGGTGACAGGGTGGAGCTCGAGATGGGTGCTAGCGGCGCAAAAGGTAACGGCTCACACTATCTTGAACACCAGGATGACGTAATGATCGGCGGAGCCGACCTGACCACGAGAATGTGGTTGTCAAACTATCAAAGGGTGATCTTCCAGAATGAAATAGTGCACCTGATTCGTAAAGTCCCGGTGGGACGGATTGAACGGTTGGGCCTCTGGAGTTTTCTCGGGTTCCAGTTCAACAAGCATTGGGATGGTGGATTCAGGTATGACTGGTCTGAGAATGCCTTCCCACAAAGGAAAACCGGCTCCATGGTTTCAACGGTAGGCGGGTATCGTTTCACCGAGACAACGAGGATACGGCTTCAATACGGATATGCACCATCGAGCGGAGCACATGAGGCAACACTCCAACTCGTATTCGGCATTGGTCCGCATAGTCACCCACTCCAGTAGAGGGAGGGAACACAATGACTCGGTTATTGATAGCCATGATTTCGGCAGCGGCTTTAACGGCAGGTGTTGCCCACGGAGATAGCAGACTGCGAATAGTCACCACGACGTCCGATATGGCTGACTTTGCAAGGAACATCGGCATGGATCGTGTAGTCGTCACCAGCCTCTCCCGCGGTGATCAGGACCCACATGCGGTTGAGCCGCGGCCTTCGATGGTCGTGCAACTCAAAAAGACAAACCTACTTATTCGAGTGGGAATGGATCTTGATCAGTGGGTAGAAAGCCTTATTGACGCAGCACGAAATCCCAGCGTTATGGAGGGGGCTAAAGGTTACCTTGATGCATCGTTGCCTATTGTCAAGCTGGAAATCCCGGAAGGCAGGATAGACAGCCGTATGGGCGACATACATATCTATGGCAACCCGCACTACTGGATCAGCCCTGAAAATGCCAAGCCCATTCTTAGCTCTATACTCGCCAAGATGTGCGAGATAAGCCCTTCGAACGCTGATTACTTCAGAAAGAATCACGAAGAGTATGCTAAAAGGCTCGATGCGGCGATTCACAGATGGAAAGAACGGTTGAAGCCGTATCGGGGCGCAAAAATCGTCGCATATCACAATTCATGGCCCTATTTTGCGCAATGTTTCGGGCTCGTTATCGTCGGATTCGTAGAACCAAAACCGGGCATACCGCCGACGCCGTCGCATATCGCCTCGCTCGTTGGCAAGATGAAGGCCGAGAATGTAAGAGTCATAGTCATGGAGCCATATTTCAACCTGAGAACTGCCCAGTCAATCGCGTCAAAGGCTGCCGCAAGAGTTGCGGTACTGGCTCCCTCGGTCGGCGGGCTCGAGGGAACAGACACTTACATAGATCTTCTCGACAATGACATCGCCCGACTTACAGACGCGCTCCAGGCTCCGCGATAGGAGGTGTGGCATGTTCGAGCTAATGGTGATACCGTTTGTCCTGTGCGCAGTCCTCAGCGGGATCTATGCCTATCTAGGCATCCACATTATTGAACGCCAAGTGATCTTTGTAGATCTGGCACTGGCGCAGATTGCAGCGCTGGGCGCTATGATCGGAATACTCCTTGGTGTGGGGTTGCATACTGCACCGGCGTATTTGTTTTCGTTCGCCTTTGCTCTGGCCGGTGCTGCAATTTTTGCCCTTACGCGCCTCAAGGGGAAAAGCGTCCCTCAGGAGGCGGTTATCGGCATCGTATACGTGGTCACGACCTCCGCATCGATAATCGTCCTGAGCCGAAGCCCTTCGGAAATGGAACATATCAAACACATGCTTGTCGGCAATATCCTCTTCGCTGGTTGGCAGGATGTGATAAGGCTGGCAATTATTTGCGGCGTCATTGGCCTGTTTCATGTCGCTTTCAGAAAGCCCTTTCTCACGATCTCAATAGAGCCAGACCTGGCCGAAAGACAGGGTCTCTCAATCACGTGGTGGGATTTTCTTTTCTATGTTTCCCTTGGGGTGGTTGTAACATCGTCAGTGGAAGTCGCAGGTGTTCTGCTCATCTTCTCCTATCTCGTGGTCCCTGCCGCGTGCGCAATGCTCTTGTCGTCCAGGCTTCGGACCCAATTACTTTTAGGATGGGGCGTGAGCATAATTGCCAGCCTTGCAGGACTCTTTTTCTCAGCGGCATTCGATCTGCCTACCGGTGCGGCGATCGTGTGTACGTTTGGAATCGTCTTTCTCGTAGCGATGATCGCCTCCGTCTTTCGACTTAGGTCAACTGGACGGAGAGAGCAGATATCACCATAGTCTCACGGAGGGCAAGGACGCAAAACCTCTGGCTCCCCGGGCAGGACTCGCACCTGCAACCAATCGGTTCGCAGGTGCCCGGATGCCTCCATCGGGCCCGGACTCAGCATCGGGGCGCGAGGAAGGATCGACCCGGACCGGGATCAGGGAACAGCCTTGCCTATAGAATCCTCATGTACTTTGTGGTCTTGTCAGCATAACCTGTGGCCCGTCCCTTTCTCACGATGGCCAGCCCATCGCTGAACGGGAAGGCGCCGTCATATTTTGGCCGGATGGCGAATTGTCCCGTGTTGAAGATGTAGCCCCACTTGTAATCGAGTTTTACGGAAGCCAATCCTTCATGAAAGGGGAAAGCCCGCTCAAATTGGGGCTCAATGACGATTTTCCCGCTCTTGTCTATGTACCCCCATTTGTTTTCACGTTTCACCGGTGCCAAATCCTCGGAGAAAGACAGGACATTGTCGAATTGCGGTTTGATTACGGTTTGGCCCTTTTTATCGATGAAGCCACGCTTACTGCCGATTATCACCCCGGCCAGCCCCTGGGAAAAAGACAATACTCCGGTATATTCAGGTTTGACAACGACCTGTCCTGATCTATCGATGAAACCCCACTTCTCCCCAAGCTTCACTTCGGCAAGCCCCTCGGAGAAGAGCCAGGCGTAATCGAACTGCGGCTGGATGGCAAACTTTCCGGCCTTGTCGATATACCCCCATTTGCCCCCGACTTCGACGGGTGCAAGTCCCTCGGCAAACGAAGCAGCATCCTCGAATTGAGGCGGGATTCCAAACTTTCCTTTGGTGTCGATGAAGCCCCACTTGTCCCCGCTTAGCACGGCAGCCAATCCCTCACGAAAACGCCAGGCTTCTATGAATTGGGGCTCGATGATGAACTTGCCTGCCTTGTCAATATAGCCCCACTTTTCACCGACTTTTACGGCAGCCAGGCCTTCGGTGAAGGGGGTGGCATCGTCATAGTGCGGAACGATAACCATCTTATCCGATGAATCGATATAGCCCCACTTTCCCGCTGCACACCCGCCCACACTCCAGATAATCCCCAGTATTAATGGGAGCACAGACTTGGAATTCCATGAGTATTCCCGTCTCACATTTCCCCCTTTGGCCAGAGTCCATACATTCTCCAGGATTCGATCATGGCCGATATGCAACACTGAAGTACACGATGTTCGCCTTATAGGTCAAGTCCGCGTACGCTCCGGTCAGAAAATTGCCGTTCGTTGACCCCGCGGGATATAGAAACTTGTATCCGCTGTACTGTGCGTCGTCGGAAGCAAATACCGTGTAGATGTAGCCGGCACCAAAGGACAAGGTTTTTGTGAGGTTATACGTCAACTCGCCCAGATAATACCTTGTCCTGTATCTTCCCCAGTTGGAGATATCTATGTTGTCCTGCGTTCTCCCAACACGAAGAAAGGCGATGGTATAATCAGCGCTTCCATCCGATTTGGAAGAGCTGTGCTGCAACTTCAGAGCCAGCTTCTGTGGAAGGATGTGAACGTCTGTCCCTATTCCATAGCCATAGTTTGATTCTATTTGAGCAACTTGCCACGTGTAAGAAAGGGAATCCGAGCTTCCTCCAGGATCGGCGTTCGTTCCAGTATCGAACCGTCTTTCCTGTTGATCAATCTTGGCGTGCTCGTAATCGACGTAGGCAAAAAGTCTCACTCTCTTTGCGATCAGGTAATCCCCATCCACGTTGAATTCATTCCTTTTGTCGCTCCGCACCCCAAGGATCGTCTCTTTGTGCTTCGTATCTTTGTATCTGTACCCCAGGTTGATATTGACGTTCTCCGTTGGAAAGACATCTAACATGGCCTTGTAGGCATTCCGGTCTCTGGGGGCCGCATCAAACCGTCTTTGATACCGTTCGATATTGGCGGCATCCGTGGCACCTGTGACTGTCCGTCCCACGAAAGCTCCTCTTCTCACTAGCCTCTCATAACCCATCCTGGCCACCATGAAATCCGATCCGCCCCATCGCAGTTCAGTCCCGTAGGTGTCGTCTGTGTTTGTGGGGATATCGTCCCTTTCCTCCCTCTCGATGCGGCCGTGGGTGTAAGATGTTGTGAAGTAGAAACTCGCCGGTAATTTGAAACCTAGTTCTGCTCCGTAGCCGGCCTTTCGATAATCAAACAAGTGGTTGACCAAAGTCGTTGTTCCGACTGTTGTCCTTATGCTGTCTGACTTATTCTCCCTGTTGTAGTATTTGTAGAACACCTTTCCATCCAGGAAGTAGAACGGACTGGAAGTGAACGTAGATCTGTAACTTCTGGTGTCTGTCTTCCCATCGAAAACGTATTTGCGCAAAGAAGTGACAGAGGTTCTTCCGCCGGTGACATCTGCCACGTAGGAGGTAAGAAGGTTGACGTGGGACTGCGTATTCGAAGAAGTTGCGTTGAAGCTGAGCTTGCTTCGAAATGGGAGCTTGACCGCGCCGCTCAGGCCCAGTTTGTCACAATCGTTACTTGGCGGGAGCATAAACGTATCGCTGGTCGCCGCCGTATTCTTGGTTGACGGGTTGACAAAAACCAATTCAGAGTTGTTGTTCTTGAAATTGCTGTGAATGTAGCTGAGCGAAACGAAGAAGGGGTTCCTGGCATATCCGGCTTCCAGCTTCAAATCGTCGGTCACGTAGCTGGTCGGTGCGGGAAGCTCAATGGCAGGACCTCCCGGACTGGTCCCCGCGACTCCGACCGGATATACTCCACTTCTTTCTTCCCTGTTGAGTGAGGCATCAAGAAAGAACGGTTTCAGCATTTCCAGTCTAAGGCCTCCCCCGTAGTTTTTTCTCTCCGTGGAGTAGTCAAAAGCGGTCCAGGTAGATATGTCTTTGTTCGGCGATCCGTTGGCCGGAGTCGGTGAGACATAAGTCAGGTTGGCCCCTCCGACTCCCGTGTAGAAGCTCGTTGCTCCGTAAGTGAGGTTGTGAGGAAGCTCGTTGTACTGGAGGAAAAAGCCAAGCTTTCCCCATTTCCTGCCTTCAAGGTCGTGCCTCTGAGTCTTGTACCCTACATCCTTGGCCCTGAAATCCAGATAGTATTTCTCCTTGTCAAACCTGGTCTCGACCCCGACATAGACTCCATCCTTGATATCCCGGTACTCATTGAATTTGCCCCTCTGTCCATCCGTTTCCGGAGTGATCCAGGTAACCGAAGCCTCTGTCTCAGATTTTTTCTCTTGAGCAGAAACACTCGAGAACACGATCACGCCGGAAATCATGGCGCAAACAAATATCTTCGACCTCATTGACTTTCTCCCTTATCGTACATGTCTTTCGCCTCTTGTGGACGGGGCGTTGCTTCCATGAATTGTTGTGTGGCAATTCAGACAATTTCGGGCAAACATCTTGTTTGAAGGAGTAGCTCCCTGGAAAGTCTCAAAACTGGTGTAGATCGTCCCCGGATGTCGAGTCCAGTCGTGACAGCTTTGGCAAAGCAGCGGGACTCTGCTGACCAGAAGTTTGGAAACATTGCTCCCGTGCGGGGTATGACAGCTCAGGCAATTCTCTTCCACCGGAGGATGTTCCCACATATGGGGACCTCTTTTTTCTGCATGACAGTTGTAGCAGAGTTCATTCACTTCGTTCGCCTTGATCATCTTCTGGCCAAAACCTCCGTGGTGATCGTGGCAGTCCGTGCATTTCATTTTCCCTTCTCTTATGGGATGGTGGGACTGCTTGTTTTCCTGGGATCGTATGCTCCGATGGCAGATATTGCAGAGGTCGGGCTCGGGGGCTTTCAGATTCTTCCGCGTGCCGGAATGAACCGTATGGCAGTTGTCACAAGAAACACCTTGGGCCTTGTGCTTACCTATGTCCCAGAAGGACAGGTCTTTCTGTTCACCGTGACAGGCTAGGCATTTTGCAGACTTCTCCGTGGCATCTGCGATCCTCTTGCCAAAAATAAATATCCCCACGCCTCTTTCGCCGCTTTTCTCCACATGGGCAGCCCCCGGCCCGTGGCAAGATTCGCACCCATCCTTGCTGGCTGGACTATTCGGGATTCCTTTTTGGGCGTGTGTGGACATCGAATAGTTTGCGTAGCGGTCCTCATGACAGCCTCTGCAGACTTCCACCCCGAGAACACCGTTACCTCCTCGGACTTCTGCCGGGAGAAAAGCTGCCCATAAAAAGACCAGAATCGGAAAAAAGGTTAGATGCTTATTCATCAGGCCCCCTCTTCAATTGATTGCAACAGCAGTCGTCTTCCTTTAGGGTAGATAAGAAGATCCCCGGCAAGGGGACGACGTTCTGATAGATTTTTTGGCACAATGGAAAAAGCTTTACAAAAGTACCACAACGTGGTACTATGCGTCAAGCAAAATCTTCTCGACAAACGGATCCTTACATCTTCCCCGAGGAGAGGAACAAAAATGGACAGCAAAGAATTTCAGGTTCTCCGCCAAAAACTTGAGAAAACCCAAGAACAGATGGCGCAACTCCTGGGAACATCCGTCAAGGCAATTCAAAGCTTTGAGCAAGGTTGGAGAAAGATACCGGTGCACGTGGAGCGCCAGGTGCTCTTTCTAGGCGCCCTTAAGATTGGAACCCGCAAGCGGCCTCGTCCTTGCTGGGAAATTCGCGGCTGTCCCCCTAAGACTCGAGATACCTGCCCTGCGTGGGAATTCAACGCCGGCCATCTCTGCTGGTTCATCTGCGGCACGATATGCCGGGGCAAGCCCCGGGATAACTGGTCCAAGAAAATTGTTACATGCCGGAGATGTGAAGTTTTCGCAAGGCACATGAAACACGCATAGTCCGGTTTCCCTCTAGACTGCTCATGTCGAATCATTCCATTGGCAGCAATTCCTCCAAGCGACCCTGGGAAAATGAAAACCTCTTCTGCCATGATCTCCCCTCAAGACCGCAAAAAGGAATTGGGAAAGTGTTAGTGACAGGTGCTTCCGGCTACATCGGGGGAAGATTGGTTCCGGAGCTGTTGGCCCGCGGATACCGGGTCAGAGTAATGGTAAGAGCAGCATCTCCTGTATATAAGGAGCGTTGGCCGGAGGCGGAGATCGCTGTTGCCGATGCACTTGAAATCGACCGTCTGAGAGAGGCCCTGGAAGGTGTCGACACTGCATATTATTTGATTCACTCGTTGCTTCTGGGGCCGAGAGGATTTGCATCAGCGGACATAAAGGCGGCCGCGAATTTCCGAAGGGCTGCGGAAGAGAAGAAGGTCAGAAGGATTATATATCTTGGAGGACTTGGCGATACTCAGACCCAGCTTTCGTCTCATTTGCAGAGTCGAATCCACGTAGCCGAGGAGCTGAAGCAAGGAACAGTCCCCGTGACAATCCTGCAGGCAGCGATCATCATCGGGTCCGGAAGCGCCTCGGATGAAATTATTCAACATCTGGTAAGAAGACTCCCCATAATCCCCATCCCGCGCTGGGCAAAGACAAGATGCCAGCCCATTGCCATCCGCGATGTAATCAGGTATCTGGTCGGGGTCCTGGAAACGCCTGAAGCAGCCGGCAAATCCTTTCATATCGGGGGTAATGATGTCCTAACCTATGAGGACATGTTGAAGATTCGTGCCAAAGTGATGAACAAGAAGAGACTTTTTGTCCCGTTCATGGTTTCCAACATTCGGTTCTATTCCTACGTGGGGAGCCTCCTGACGCCGGTTCCAGACCACATAACGCGCTGTTTGATTGAAGGTCTGAAGAATGAGGTCGTCTGTCAGGATAATTCCATTCGACAATTACTGCCATTCCAGCCGTTAGGCCATAAAGAGGCCATTATCAGAACAATGAATCGCGTAGAACAGGATGACATACGTACCCGCTGGTCTGACGCTTATCCACCTGCTCACGAATTGGCATTGAGACTCCATGAGTGCAAGGAGGTCCCCAAGTTCACTGCCTCTTACTCGCTGGTTACGGAGAAGGCCGCCTCTGCACTCTTTCAATCCATCTGCAAAGTTGGGGGCAGAGGGGGCTGGTTCTCCAACAACTGGATGTGGCGGCTGCGCGGAGCGGTTGACCGAATTCTGCTAGGCGTAGGAACCTCTCGCGGCCGGAGGAGCCAGACAACTTTGAAGATCAATGACGTAATAGACTTCTGGCGCACAGAGGATCTTCAGATGAATCGGCGCCTTCTGCTCCGGGCGGAAATGAAGCTCCCCGGGCGGGCATGGCTGGAATTCAATATCCAGGAAGGAGAGGGGGTCGGCCACGCCCCACTCATACAGACTGGCGAGGGGAAGAGAAGATTGTCAGTCGCCGCCCATTACTTTCCGCATGGTCTCTGGGGCGAGATATACTGGTACCTATTCCTGCCATTTCACCGCCTGCTTTTCAATGACCTGATCAAGCAGATTGAAAGACGGAGCTAAGAGGGGGATCAAGTCTTCTCGATGATAAATAGGGATCTGGTTTTCCGCGATGGAGATGTCTTCGGTTAACAGGGGTGCTCTGGATTCCGCGGTGGATCCCTATGACTAGCCTGAATTATGCACGCGTTTACTGAAAAAAGAGTGCCATCGTCCTCGGG
>JASEGR010000015.1 GCA_030017955.1 Candidatus Eisenbacteria bacterium | reverse complement strand
CCAAAAGTCCGGTTTTGAACCTTAAATAGTCCGGTTTTCAACTTTCCCTAACAGATTTTTTTGCCCCCTCGCATTGCCCGAAGAGAATGCTCCTGAGGTGGGCCCCTACTCTCTCTATATCGTGTCCGTCAGCATTTCTCTTGAGTGTTTTTAGATTCACCCCTCCCTTCATGTTTTCCTCTTTCCATTCCTTGACGAAACTGCCAGATTCTATTTCTTCGAGCATTTTTCTCATCGTCTTCTTTACGGAACCGTCGATCAGTCTCGGTCCCCTTGTCAGGTCTCCATAAAGAGCCACATTGCTTGTCTTGTTCCTCATCCCGGCGATTCCTTCCCGGTGAATGAGGTCAACTGTGAGTTTCAACTGATGGAGACATTCGATATAAGCAGCTTCCGGGGAATACCCGCTTTCCACAAGTGTCTCAAATGCCGTTGTTATGAGGGCTGAAACTCCTCCGCACACAACCGCCTGCTCGCCAAACAGGTCAATCGTCGTTTCTTCCTCAAAGGTCGTCTCTAAGAGGCATGCCCTTCCGCACCCTATTCCCTTCCCGTATGCCAGCGCAAGTTCCTTCGCTCCGCCTGTTGCATTCCTGTGGACTGCAAAGAGAGCCGGTACTCCTTTCCCATGAACAAAATTCTCTCTCAAAATAGTCCCGGGTGCACTTGGGGCAACAAGGAAAACGTCAACCCCGTCCGGAGGAACGACATCTTTTGAGGTCACACTCATGCCATGAGCGAATCCGAGCGCCTTGCCCGGCTTCAGGACCGGGGCAATCTCACTCTCGAAGATTTGACCGTGAAATTCGTCGGGGAGAAGGAGCATCCAGATGTCCGACTCAAGAAGACAGTACCGGATCTCCTTGACCTCGAGCCCATCCTCTGCGGCAGTTCTTCTCGAGGCGCTTCCTTTTCTCAAGCCGACGACAACGGCAATCCCGCTGTCCCTGAGATTCTGAGCTTGAGCCCGTCCCTGATTTCCGTATCCGATGATTCCGACGGTCCTCTTACGCAGCGGTTCGAGGGAAATGTCATTGCCAAGATAGATGGATGAAACTGGAGACATGTACCTGCCAGCCAACTTCGACTCAAATCACTGCGCAGTCCGGCATCCGCAGAAGGTGACTCCTGAAAACACACCAATCAGTGAGTGACGGCGCCCTTGTCAGTATGAAGGGCGAAAAAAGCAAGAAAGCTCTATTGCCACACCAGAGGTGCAAAACTGGTCGAGACCCCCGGTCTTCCGGCAAGAAACGGCTGGGCCGTACCTTTGGTCCAGTAGAACCACACTTCCACTTTCACTGAAGTTTGTGGGTCAACATATCCATAGATCTCTTCGGGAACGCCATACTTCTTTGCCGCGTCCAATATCGACGATCCCTTGGGGTAGTCATTTTTCAATCTTTTGATCCTTTCCTGCACATCTGGAATCATCTGACCCTCGGTCAATGCCGTTGCAATCACAAAATGCATTGCCCCCAGGTCCTTGTCGCCCTTCACTATATAAGCACTCGCCAGATACCTATGGCTTTTGGTGTCACGCGGATCAACATTAAGGAGTCTCTTCAGCACCACAATCGATGAATCGATTTCTCCGCATTCCCGTGTTCCCCTTCCCAGGATGCTGAGAGCTTCTTTGCTCTTGGGGGTCAATTCTGCGAGCTTGCGTAAGTAAGGGAGGCTTCTTCCGCAATCCTTCATCTGCAAAAAAGATACACCTGCGTTGAAGAGGGCTGAAGTGTCTGCAGGGAACATCTCAAGTATGCCGGCGTACGTCTCCCCGGCGCGGTCGTAGTAGTCATTCCGCACATCCGGATCCGTTTCCGCCGTCGCCTTGCTGAAATAACTCGACCCTGCCAGGTCAAGGGCCTGGTTTTTCAGGTTCGGAGTCGGATTCAGTTTGACGGCTTCTTCAGCGTACACTATCGCATCATCGTAGTTTTTCCCGTCAAGCTGCCTCCTTGAGAGATCGATATAGGCAGCAACCAGGTTTCCTTTTGTCTTCTCGTCGTTTGGCGCAAGCTTAAATGCGTTCTTGAACGACTTGATCGCATCGTCCATGCGATTCAGCTTGGAAAGGACAACGCCGCGATTGACATATGCGGCCGGCTCCATCGGGTCGATGTCGAGCGCCTTCTGGAATTCGGCAGCAGATTCATCAAATCTGTCATCCTGCTGCAACTCAAGACCTTTGTTGAAGTGCTCAGCCCAGTAGTGCCTCTGGTTGTCTTTGCAGTCTTTGTAGCCCTTCGATCCCCTCACCATGAGTTTCAGCGCGATGGCGAATTCTTTACCGGAATCAGCAGTTCTCCCAACCTCGGCGTATGACATCGCGAGATTCATGTGAACATCGGCGTTCTTGGGCAATTGCTGAGCGGCAAGCTCGAGTTCCCGTATTGCCTTCTCATAGTTCTTCTGGGCGAAGTACAGCCGTCCTCCGCTCAGGTGAGGATTGCCGCATCCGGACAGAAGAAAGACCATGAGAGATATAAGACAACCCGCAAAGGCAAACCGAGCGATCTTCATTGGGACCCCCCATTCTTCGGTACTTTCGCAAATCTTCGGGACCGGCCAAGTACCCTGCCCGGCCCCAAACAGGCATGTTTGTACGTATCGGGATTCTCGTCTGGCCTCAAGCAGCAGTAAGAAATGACGCTCCCGCCTTCACTCTGCCCTCTACATCAATTTATTGCCGTTGATCACAAGCTCAAAAGCGCAGGAGAGAAAAGCCGCAGCTCTGCGCGAAATTATCATCCTGGAAAGGAAGATTTCAAAGTACTCCATGACCTGGGAAATTTCCGTATCGATTGTCACCTCAAGGGAAATCACTTTCTTTTCCGGGATTACCCTGAGGAAGGAGGCCGTGGAAGCATAATTCACCCTGTCGTGTATGTCAAATTTTATCATCGCCGGATTTCGCACTCTAGACCGGTGGACGTCCGACTTGTCGCCAAGGATCACAGCAGCGGCAATGTTGCTTATGGGATCGCCGTCAGTCTCATGATGGTTGCCGATGGCCGCGATTATGTCTGCAACGTCTTCATCCGGAAGCCCCATCCTGGTGAGAATAAAGTGTGAGAGGAGAGCCGCCGACTGAGCATGAAAATCCCTGTTTATGACATTCCCTATGTCATGAAGATAGGCCGCAATGCCGGCAAGCTCTGTCTCTCTCTCGCTTATTTCAAGCCTTTTCAGAAGGTTGATGGCGATATTCGAAACTAGTGTGGCATGCCGCGGGCCATGCTCCGTGTAACCGAGAACTCCAAGGAAGTCATCTGCCTTCTTCATGTACATCTTCACCACAGCGTCAGACTTCACTTTTTCAAGCGTAACCATGTTGGCCTGAGCCATCGTTTTCTTTTCCAATGATGTAGAGTCTGCCGCGCGGATTGTCCGTTTGTCAATGCGGCAACCGGAAGCGCATGAGTGCTGCGTGGACGGCACGACTATGGAGCTGATGCATGCCGGCTGGCAATTTACCGCGGAAGCAGGACTCTTTTCACATTCTCCGTGTATTCAGGAAGCTAACCTATCCCCCGAGTTCTGGCAACAAGAATCTGACAGCGCCTCAATCACACCGGTTCAAACCGCGGCTCTTCGCCCATCAATTCAGAAGATATTCTTTCATGAAAAGCACGCTCGTATAGAGGAGAAAATCCACGTTCTTCTTCCTGACAAAACCGTGTCCCTCGTCTTTTGCCATCAAGTACCAGACCGGCACACCGTTCTTCCTGACCGCGTCCACAATCTGATCCGATTCGGTCACCGGGACGCGGGGATCATTCTTTCCAGCGACGACCATTAGCGGCTTCTTTATCATCTGGAGGTTGTTCATGGGCGCGATGCGCTCCATGAATTTGCGCATCTTGGGGTCCCGCTCGTCACCGTACTCTACGCGGCGCAAGTCTCTTCTATAGCCCTGCGTGTTTTCCAAAAAGGTGACAAGATTGGACATCCCGACCACGTCCAGCGCGCAGCGAATGCGATCGCTATAGAAAGTTGCAATCGCAAGCGTCATGTGGCCGCCGTAGCTTGCACCGGTGACCATGATGCGGCCGGCATCCAGACCCGGATCTGTTTTGATCCAGTCGAGCAGGGCGCTTATGTCCTTGTAGCTATCTTCACGCAGGAATCCATTGTCGAGCTTCAGAAATGTTTTGCCGTAACCTGAGGACCCGCGGATATTGGGCATGAGCACCGCGACGCCCAGGTCGTTAAGCACATAGTTGTCGCCTCTCAAGAACGTTGGGAGAGCTTGTCCTTCCGGGCCGCCGTGCATGTCAATGACAACAGGACGCTTGCCGGCAAACTTTGACGGCGGCCTGTACAGAAACCCCGATATCATTCTTCCGTCAAAGCTTTTCCATCTGATCAACTCCGGCTCGACGAAATTCTCGGTGTTCACTCCGCCTGTTTCGCTGTAAGTCCAGCGGTCTATCTTGCCGGTATCCACATTGACGGAATAGATATCAGGAACGGACCGCGCGGACTGGAAGTTGAACGCCAGATCGCTGCCGTTATTGTGCCACCTGAGTCTGTAAATGACACCAACCGGCAGTTTAGGCGCAGTCTTCTCCTTGCCCATTACAGTATCAAGTAAATGAAGGACACTAATGCCGTCCTCATTCGCAACAAAAGCAATTGTCTTTCCATCATGGGAGAGATCAAACAAGTCAATGTCCCACTTGATATGGGCCGTCAGGTAAATGTGCTGCTTCGATGCGAGATCGATGTAGGTAAGGCGCTGGAACTCCGAATCCCGGTCGGTCGTGACGTAAATCCCCTTCCCGTCTTTGCTGAAAAGCCCGGAACTGTATGCGATCTTGTCCTTCCCCTTGGGAGTGAGCAGGGTCTTGTTCCCTGTCCCTGCATCGACAAGCCACAGATAGCTTTCATTCGCAGAGATCCATTCTGCGGCCAGAAGGGTACGCTCATCAGGCGACCAGTCCAGAACGTCCCAGCCGCCGCCCTCGAGCTGAACCAGCAGATGGTCGGTCTTCGGATCCGACGGAGCCACGACGTACAGGTCAACATCTTTTCCGTTGCGGCGCGTTGAACAGTAGGCCAGAAAGTTACCGACATTTGACCACTCGGCCGACGTGTTCCTTGATTTCCCGTCCGTGAGGAGAGTGACATCACCGGTCGCAAAGTCGTAGCGATAAAACTGGTAGAATTCGTCTCCGTTTGTATCTTTGCCGAAAATGAAACAATCTCCCCCGGTTGGATGATACATCGCGCCTTCAGCGGAATCTTTGAAAAATGTCAACTGCGTCCGCGCGCCGCCGGGGAATTTCACCTGATGCACCTGCCTCGTATCGGCAAAGCGCGTGCCAATCAGCATCTCCCGCTTGGTTGGATTCCAACTCCAGAATGCCGCCGTCCTGAATTCAGTGTAGCGGCCGACTCCTGCGACAATAGAGTCCGGGATACTCTGAATTCCCTGAAGCACCAGATTGTCCGGAGGAAGAAGTGCGAATGCCTGACCCGTGATTGAGATCGGGGTGATAATAAGCAGAAACAATGCAAGGACAATAAGCCTTCGAATCATTGGACCTCCTCCTTGCGGCTTAGCCGCCGTTAGAGCAAAACATACGACAAACCAACCGCATATCCGTTCAAGGACATCTCCAGACCTACATGCCACATAGCACTCCTCACCGACCCTGCGCGAGCGCGCTGAAGGTCACCCTTACTTACCTCTCCCCTGGGGGAGAGGTAAGGGTGAGGGGCCGGTATTCCTCCTCTCCCCTGGGGGGAGAGGGTAGGGTGATGGCCGGCATTCCTCCTCTCCCTTTGGGGAGAGGGTAGGGTGAGGGGAATCAGACAGTTCTCTACCCTACATGTTTCCGCAACCACTCCGCGATCTGTCTCTTGGCCTCTGGATTCTCCACAAAGTTTCTGGTTTTGTAGTTGGTATGGCTTTCCTTTTTCGTCTTTGCGAAAGAATAAGTGTGGTCCGCATCGGCGATCGTTACCAGTGTCACATCATCATTTCCATTCGCTCTGACAATCTCCTGCATTTTTCTGTGGCATTCAAGTTGGGTGATGAAATCTGAGGTTGCATAGACAACCAGGGTTGGTTTTCGTATTTTGCCATATGTCTCAGCCAAGTTCAAGTTCAGTTGCTGCTCCCAGTACTTCGCGGTCCTGTCATCCATGATTCTCCCGCTCTTATTGACGAACCTGGAGAATTCCGGGAATTTTTGAACGATATCCGAAAGAGGAAATCCTTTTGCCAGCAAGCCGGCAAAGCACAGGTAGTCCTTCACGTTTTTTTCCGTCTCCGCGTATGAAGTGCCTTCGAATTCATCCTGCATTCGCAGGGTTTCAGCCATGCGTTCAAAATAGGACCGCCCTATTGAGCACGATATGATTGCTCCGGCGATCTCATCGTTATCGCTTGCCAGGAGGCCTGCAATCATGCCGCCCGTACTGTGACCAAACACGAAGACTATTTCCTTATCAACATCATCCCTCTTGCGAAGATAATCCAAGGCCGCCCTATTGTCTTCAACCTCTGCGTAGAAATCGGTCGTACGATAATCATCCCCCTTTGAATCTCCGGACCCGCGAAGTTCAAATCGCATGACCCTGAAACCCGATTTTGCGACTTCATATGCCAACTCGCGTGTCATCGTGTAGGCAGGAAGTTCGCGCAACCTTGGGCTTCCCAGGGCGCTGACGATGAGCAATGCAGGAAGCTTTTCCCCAGGATTCCCTGAAGGAGAAGCGATCACCGTTCTGAGACGGACATCCTTGCTCAGGAATGATGTGTATTCGATGTCGAGACCCTGATGTTTCTCCTTCGGATATTCCGCAAGCGCAAGTTCGGTCTTCCCCTGTACTCCATTCCGCAGGTATGTGACGTGAATCACATCACCTGCAAAATATTTGTTCAGGAGATTCACCAGAACGGACGTGTCAAGAAGCCCGGTGTCATCGTATTTTTTCAGAATGTCTCCAGCCCGAAGCTTCGCACGAGATGCCGGAGTATTCTCGAACACTCTGACCACGAATACGCCCTTGTCGTCAGGCAACTTCAACGAATCAACATCTTTTTGCGTTACTGCGCGGTAACTGAACCCCGCAAACCCGCGTTCCCGCAGCACGTCCTGCCCGCAGAAGGCGGCAACGGCGAAACCCGCGATCGAAAGCGTGACAAGAGAGATGATTACGTTACTGATTCTCATTATGTGCTCCCTCCTGCTCCATCTGAGTGCTCTGGATGGCGATGAGCCGTGAGCCGGCTTTCGCGGGAGGGATGGGGAACCCATCTCGGCGAGCAAGGTGGGGATACCCAGCCCTTTAGAGGCTGGGAGGGGCAAGGATTCCCCGCCTGGCGAGCCTGTAGATGGGTCATCCCGGAGCGGAGCCGGCGATCGCCCATCGCCATCGGTTGCTCTCACAACGGATCGACATCGATCGTGAGACGGAGCGAGCTGGGGAACTTCTTCTTCTCAATCTTCGCAAGGCCTTTCTGGAGAAGCGCCTTCAGTTTCTCGTGACTGCTGCCTCTCAGCGTGATTCGCCAGCGAAATCTTCCCTTGAGTCTTGAGATTGGGTGCGGAGCGGGGCCCAAAACTTCCACGCCGGTTCCGTGAGCTTCCTCTTTCAGAGCAGCACCCAGCATCTTACTTCTCTCGACAACAAGTTCTTCCTTCTTTCCGCTGAGTTCGACTTCGATCAACTTTGAAAACGGCGGGTAACCAAGTTCTTTTCTTTCTGAAATCTCGGCTTCGAAGAATTCTGCATAGTCTTGCTTCTGGGCAGCGACGAGGCTCGGAGTCTCGGGAAGATAGGTTTGAACTACGACCTTACCGGGCTTGTCTCCCCTCCCAGCCCTTCCGGCAACCTGAGTAAGAAGCTGGAATGTCCTTTCCGACGACCTGAAATCAGGAAGATTGAGCTGGGTGTCGGCGGATATCACTCCGACAAGGGTCACCTCGGGAAAATCAAAGCCCTTCGTCACCATCTGAGTGCCCAGGAGAATGTTTTTCTCGCGGGCTTCGAAAGCCCGAAACAGCTCCCTGTGCGCGCCTCTTTTTCTTGTGGTGTCAAGGTCCATCCTCGCAAGCCTGGCATTCTCAAAAAGCTTTTCTATTTCCTTTTCGACTTTCTGAATTGCTACGCCGCCATACCTGAAGATTGACCCCTTGCAGTTCGAGCAATTCTCGACTATCTTCATCCTGTAGCCGCAGTAGTGGCACTGGAGTGTTAGCGAATCGATGTGATAGGTGAGCGGAACATCGCAGTGAGGGCATTCCACCACGAAGCCACACCCGAGACATTGAACGAATGGCGAAAATCCTCTCCTGTTTATGAAAAGGATGACCTGTTCGTCCCTTGCAAGCGCCTCCTTCACTTCCGTCTCCATGAGCTCCGAAAATATCTTTTGCTTCTTTCGTTCTTTCTCACGCATGTCAACAATTTCAACCGAAGCAAGGCTTCTCGATTCAACTCTTTCGGGGAGCTCAATCAGCGTGTATTTCCCTTTTTTTACATTTGCATATGTCTCAAGACTCGGCGTTGCCGAGCCAAGAAGACACGTAATCCCGAGAAGCTTGGCGCGCATTACAGCCACATCTCTTGCGTTGTACCGCGGGGAATCTCCCTGTTTGTAGGTGGTCTCGTGCTCTTCATCAACAACAATGAGCTTGAGATCCTTAAGCGGAGCAAAAACTGCCGACCTTGCGCCTATGATGACCCTGAGTTTCCCCGTTCGCGCATCGAGCCAGTTCTTCTTACGTTCTGAATCCAATAGATAGCTGTGAAGCACTCCGACTTCGTCACCGAATGAATCCCGAAACACCCTTTCTATCTGGGTGGAAAGCGAAACCTCCGGTAGAAGAATTAGAGCAGAGCCGCCACTATCCAACGCTTTTCTCACTGCCCGTATGTAGATTTCAGTTTTTCCTGAGCCAGTGACGCCGTGTATCAGAAAAACCTTGAAACCTCCGCTTTCGAGCGAGCTTTCTATGAGCTCTAGCCCTTCTCTTTGAGGCTTTGTAAGCTCCATCCTCTCTTTTTGACCCGCGGCAGCTATCCACGACGGGGGCGCCTCCGAAAGAGATGCATCGATTCCTTTTCTCTCCTTCCTGGCAAGACTCCCGGGAACCGCAGCTCTCAGAACTTCGCCAAGCGGCGCCATGTAGTAATCAGAGACCCACTTTGTGAGCTTGAATAGTTGAGCGTCAAAGAGCGAACCTTGGGGAGAAACCGAGATTATTTCTTTTATTCCCTTGAGACCCTCGGGGTAATCAGAAGAGGTTCGAACAACATACCCTTCAAGCTTTCTTCCCCCAAATGGAACCCTCACGGACGAGCCAACGAAGAGATTCTCCTTGAAAGAAGAAGGAACTGAGTAAATGAAAGTCTGTGAAATCGGAAGCGGTAACGCAACCTCTGCAAAAAGGGTTTCCGGCAATCTAGTTTTTCCTCCGTCGCCTAATACTAGAGAACGAAGGAAAACCTAGCAAGAAGAAATGGGCCGGGTGTGAAATAATTCTAACTTCTTTGCAAGAAAACAGCTTGCATCTCAGTCACATTATGCTTAATATGCTTAAGAGGTGAGGTGACGCTCGGCAAACTTGTCGCGCCGTTGTTGTGATGCATTGCAGGTTTGAGTGGCCGAGGGTGCCTTATCCCTATTTACGTGATTGTCGTTGTGCTCGAAGGCTCATGCACCGGAACATGAAACGAAATCTCCCCCTGCTGTGTCTTGCCGTCTTCACGCTTACCACATGCAACCAGCTGGTCCAGCCAGGACCTGATCCTCTTTATGCACCCCGGCTGGATAGCCGCAGGGGCGACGGCATGGTCACTCTAGCATGGTGCTGGGGTGATGAGATGCCGAGGATTGAACCGTCAACACGCTCCGGCCCAAGATCCTTTGAGGTCTATTTCTCCGACAAGGATCAATCTTCGCTTCGATTGCTCAAGACCGTTAGCAATGACAGCGGCCAAACAGCCGTCAGGGAATGCACAGTGAACGGCTTGACGAACGATACCATCTACTACTTTGCAGTCAGGACAATTGGCGAGAAGGGGACATCAAGCGACCTCTCGAATTTAGTTATGGTCATGCCATCAAAAGCAGAAAAGGTGACGCGTATATTTGCGGACAAATACCTCTACCCTTCCTCATGCACCTGGTCCCGGGATGGAAACTCTATCGCTTATGTCACAGCGGAACCTAGAGATGGGCCGTGGTTGTACAGCATTGTTGTGTGCTCTCCGGTAAACGGGGAATCTCACCGTCTGGCTCTCAGTGGCGATGCTTGTTTCCCAACCTTTTCCCCAGACGGTTCGCATATCGCATACAATACCAACGTCTACTCCACTCATGCTAATTCCAATCTTGGAACCGACGTAAGCCATATCTGCACATTCGACGTCGGCTCTCAAACCTCACAACAGCTAACCAAGGACGACAAGATCCAATGGTATCCCAGATGGTCTCCTGATGGCAGCTGGGTCGCATACACATCCGGGACCGTCGGCAGTGCACACCAGATCTGTAAGATTTCTGTCAAAGAGAGAAGTTCAGTTCAACTTACCTGGGACAGTGGTTCCAAGTTTCATCCCGAGTGGTCGCCCGACAGCAAACGCATCATCTACGCGAAATCCGACGGAAACTCAAGGAACATCTATTCTATCTCTGCAGACGGCGGGGAGCCGGTGGCAATTACTCAATCCCAATGGGACAATTTCTTCCCGACATGGTCACCTGACGGATCAAAGATTGCATTCACCAGCACCAGATCCGGCCATAACGAGTTGTGGATCTATGAAATTGCAGGTGGCAGGTTCCGTCAGGTCACTGGGACTTCTGTACATAATGTTGGCTATGGAAAGTGGTCACCCGCGGATAATCGCATGATGATTCAGCTCAGTGCAGCCACGAGACCAAACTGGGACATTCTTGTTTTGAACGTTGACTAGTGTCCCTCCGGAATCGTATCTGAAGCGGAAGCTGCTCTCTCTAGAGCCCAGGCACAATACGAGGCGGGCGTGGTGACAAACCTGGATCTCCTTGATGTCCAGACCGCATTGTCGCAGGCGAAGCTCATCCATTTGAGATCCATATATGATTGCATGGTCAGCATGAATGCCCTCGACAAAGCCACTGGAAAGAAGATGTGGTGATTCGGCTGGGCGTCTGACCTCTCCCCATTGGATAGACCCCCAAGAACCGTAACCCCCAAGACGTCTGTCATGCTATACTTCAAGCTCGATTCTGATTTGCTCTGCGGAGACACGTTGAGCGGGGGCAAACGTTATGACAAGGTGCGGATGGGCCGGGAGCGATCCTCTTTACGTCTTGTACCATGATGTCGAGTGGGGCACACCTGTACATGACGACCGGCGCTTGTTCGAAATGTTGATCCTTGAGGGAGCGCAGGCGGGTCTGAGTTGGTCAACCATCCTCAAGAAGCGACAGAACTACCGTAAGGCATTTCACGGCTTCGATATCAAGAAAATTGCGTCGTACTCCCGAGCTGACGTCAAGCGCCTGCTCTCAGATCCCGGCATCGTGCGCAATCGCCTCAAGATAGAATCTGCAATCAAGAATGCACACGGAGTGCTGGACATCAGGAAAGAGTACGGTTCGTTCGACTCGTTCATCTGGCGTTACGTCAATCACGCGCCCAGGCAGAACGCGTGGAAGTCTCTTTCTGAACTGCCGGCCCGGACGCAACAATCCGATGCGATGAGCAGGGATTTGAAGAAACTAGGGTTCAGTTTCGTCGGCTCGACAATTTGCTACGCATTCATGCAAGCGGTCGGAATGGTGAATGACCACGTAGTCAACTGCTTCCGCCACAGGGAGCTAGTCAAGATAGCTCGACAGGACAAACGTACCGCACACCATAAATCGCGACGTTGAGCGCCAAACGGAGGGGTAATGGACGATAAATTGCAGCTGCTCGAATACCTCATGGACAGTCTGAGAGACCCGTTTGTATTTGTGGACACAAAGCACGTCATACGATACATGAACAAGACCGCCTTCGAGCGCTACAAGGGCAAGCCCGCCGAGATTGGAAGATCAATCTTTGATTGCCACAACGAAAATTCCAACAAGATAATCCTGGATGTATTTGAACATCTCAAGAACGGCGAAGATGAACGGATGATCGTCGATGACAACGAGCATCGCGTTTTCACGAGGGCCGTTCGGGACACTAAAGGAAACCTCCTTGGATATTACGAGAGGTATGAGCCTCCAAAGAAATCCGCTTAGCACGGCGCTGTACCAAGACTCATAGGAAGTCACGATGCACTATCTTCTATTTTATGATGCTGCCCCGGACTATTTGGCGCGGAGAGCTGAATTTCGTAACGAACACTTGACACTGGCGTGGAACGCCCACGCCAAGGGCGAGCTTGTTCTCGGCGGCACATTTGCGGATCCGGTTGACGGCGCAGTGCTCATTTTTCAGGGGGAATCTCCCGAAGTCGCCGAGCGATTCGCAAAGGCAGACCCCTACGTTCGAAACGGTCTGGTGAAGCGCTGGTGGGTGCGAACTTGGACCACGGCCGTGGGCGAAGGTGCCGCATCTCCGGTGAAGCCCGGAGCATAGCGTGCGCGCGGCATCTATTTTCTACTTGGCATTTCAACAGGAAGTCAACGTGGAGAAATGAAGACCCGCCGTTCTTTCAAAGTCATCGTCTTCGTGACCATCTGGCTTTTTGCCACAGCCATAAATCTGAATAAGGCGTATCACATAGACGATGCGGCTTACTTAGAGATGGCAGAATGGATTCTTCAGAATCCGCTGCACCCGATGAGCGGTTTGGTAAACTGGGAGCAGAATGCCGAGCCGATTTCTGTGTTGAACCAACCTCATTTGTACCCCTATTTGCTTGCGGGTTGGAGCAAGTTCCTGGGCTTTGGTGAAGTGTGGATGCACACTCTGCAATCATTCTTCACACTTGCATGCATCATACTCATCTACCTCATTTGTAACGTTGTCATCCCGTCCCGTGCGCTCTTTCTTACGGCTCTCCTGACCCTGAGCCCTGCGTTTGTAGTAGGGCAAAACCTGATGGTCGATATTCCTCTTCTGTCTTTCTGGCTGGCTTTTTACTATGTGCTGATAAGACCTGGGACCAAATCCGAAACACGGCGGTTTGCATTGGCCGGCTTCCTAGCGGGATGCGCGTGCCTGATCAAGTACTCGAGCCTGTGTCTAATCGCAACGATGCTGATCTACATGATCGTCAGAAAACAATTCCGCCTAGTTTGGACGATGGGCATCCCGGTGGGGATTCTGGTTCTGTGGTCCTGTTTCAACTATTGGGATTACGGCTCGATCCATATTCTCGATCGCCCATCCCGGCTTTTCGGAGGCAAGGGATTTACGGACATGGGTCTGGCCTGGTTAGCGTGTCTTGGCGCAATTCTGACTTTTTCCCCAATCTATCTCAGAAATCTCTGGCATACCATGAAGCTCCTGAACGCCGGAGTCAGGACAGCCCTGATTCTTGCACTTATCTCTCTGGCCGTCATGATTGTTGGAGTGTATCTTGGCGCGGCAAACGAATACATAATCAGAAGACTTTTGTGCATGTTGTTTCTTGTAAACGGGATCGGCATCGTTCTGTTGGCATGTGGAAGTTTCCTGCGTAATCTGAAAACGATATTCACTGAAACTCGAGAGATTACTTTGCTTCTTTATCTCTGGTTGGTTTCCGGCGCACTGTTCACCGTTTTTCTCGCTCCTTTCATAGCAACACGGCACGTCCTACTGGTGATTGTGCCTCTCTGCCTGGTGCTGGCTCGCTTCCTGGAAGTGCGTCCATCCTTTTCTTGGAATGCAGGAATGCTTCTTTTGACTATTCTGATTACTTCGGCTTTGGGTCTCTCTGATCGAATTTGGGCCGACTTCTATAAGGAAAAGGCTGCGCTGATTCGCAGTGAGCTGCCCGGCGGAGCTAATATATATTTCAGCGGTCACTGGGGATGGCAATGGTATGCCGGACAGAACGGCATGAAGCAGCTCGAAGCTCTCAATCCACAACTTGAGCAGGGAGATTACCTTGCATACCCGGAAGGCATTCATCAGCAATCGCTGACAAAGATTTCTCAGAATCTTCAGCTAAAGGTAGTGAAGAAGTACACTGAACCTGCGAGTCCGTTTACCGTGTTCTCCACAAGAGATGGTGGAGGATTCTACATCTCTACCTTCTCCAACCCGCCCTGGGCATTGAGCCGGAAACCTATTGCCCCGATTGTACTGTATCGAGCTGAAGCCGCTGTGGAAGAACAGGACTAGTCTGCAGTGCGTATCGGTTCCTTGAGGATGTAGATCCACTTACCGGCTGTGACCGCCATCGAGTCGGCCTGCACAGGACGGTCGAGGAGAATAGATGGCGGACTTGTAAGCACAACCGGTCTCTCTCCTAGGCCATAAGTCTTCTGCCATCCGGCAAGTCTCGTCAGGTGCTCCCTATAGAACGAGTCCAGAGTGAGATCCGGACGGACACCTTCGGCATAATGCAGGTAAAACAGAATCATGATGTCATCCCACGCTCCGGCGACAAGAGCATTCTTGGGAACAATCGACATGACCCGGTTACCGTATTCCCTCGGTTCCCAGTAGTGCCGCAGTCGAGGGATAACGTTGTCGATTGTTGGTTGCCCTTCTTCCCGGACGTACCAATCCAGCGGTCCAAGATATGAATAGTACGTGGACACACGGAGAATGTGGGGAGTCAGCATACCTGCGACCAGGAACAAACTACCGAAGGCTATCGCCAGTGACTTCGGCGCATGAAGATGGCGGCGTGCGGCGGCGACCAAGACGGCGATGCCGTGAGCGAGCACGATCCCGACGACGAATGTGGCAGCCATCAGGAAGACAGGCAGCATGCGGCCATAGGCAAAAGCGATGCCAAGTCCTACGGTGGATAAGGCAATGGCGAGGAGCAGCAAGGCTGCAGTTTTCTTGAATGCCTTGTACTTCACAATCCCCAATATGAATGGAATGAATGCAGGCAGGCCGAACTCGAAGAGAAACTCCACTGCGCCTGCACTAAGGAGATTTCTCGCCAGCATCCTGGGACTAAATAGGAAGACGTTTGGATGCGATTCCTTACCAAACACCAGCCAAGGGATGCGCTCCCAGAAATCATCAAACGCGGCGGTGCTGAGGCCGTATTGCCGGGCATCCAGGTTGATCGTGTAATTCAGGTAATTCATGGGCAGGTGTCTGGCGTCTGCCCAGAAAAGATAGAGGTACGGCGACACACCGATAACAAAGGGAAGAAAGAGCAGCAAGAGATAGCCGATGAAAGACATATGTCCGGGTCTGAGGATGATGAGCGTTGCCGCGATCACGAGCACGGCTGGACAGAACGCAAGGTGACCGGCAAGGGTGAGCCCCAAGGCAAAAGCGGTCATGGCAGCATCCCGCGGATTTCGCGTGCGCAGGTAGGTCAGTGACTTCAACATGGCAATTGCGAAGCACAAAAGGGCAAGCGTGTACACCTCTGTGCGGATGGATGACCACCAGAACGTGTACGTGGTTCCATACCAGGCAGCGCCTAGCAGGCACGACCAGAATGGAAGACCGACCTGGCGAAGAACGAGCACGTAAACTGCAATTGTGAGGGCGCCGAAGAAGGCACACATTGCAGTTATCCGGTGAGCAAGGTCGCCGCTCAAGGTGTGACGAAAGAGATTACCCGCCATGATGAAGAGCGGATAGCCGCTGGGATGGGCGATCCCTCCCACGAGCGCCACAGTTTGCAGCTCTGCGCTGTCCCCTTCCATTACACTGGGCGCGCTTCCCCAGAGGTAAAGAGCGAGGAACGCCGCTGTGAGAATCAGAATCGCCACGCCGGCTTTGGGGGTTAGCGGCGGGAGCTCAACCGACACTCTTCGGCTCCACGGATTCGGGTGCCTTTGACAATCTGTAGGCAGGCATCACATACCGTTGCATGCGGAGCAGTGACCCCAGGCGGAACGAAAGAATCATGAAGATCATTCGCATGCCCAGGATAAATGCCTTAAATGGGTCCCCTGTCACTGAAGACACGCCAACCCGGCGACGGTAGTTCACCGGGATCTGGACGACGCGGCATGAAGCGAGGACTGAGCGAAGCATCATCTCCGGTCCGAAGTCCGAACCTGAGACTCGATAGTGCGGAAGCAGAAAATCCGAAACCTCTCTTCTCAGGACTCTGAAAGTGCAGCCGACGTCCGAGAGTGATCGGCAATTGAACAGGACCTCAATCATCTTTGCAACGACTATGTTGCCGAGCCGAAGGAACCATCCCATGTTCGCACGCTCCCAGATCATCCAGCCCAGCGTCCTGCTCCCATAGACAATATCGAAGTCCTTTGTGTATGCGAGAAGCTTCTCAAGATCATCAGGGACAAAAGTCCCGTCGGGTTCGCAGATCACGACCAGGTCGCCATCGGTCTTCTCCATTCCTTGCCGGATAGCCCATCCATAGCCCTGCCTGGGTTCATGCACGATCCGGGCGTACGTGCGGACAACCTCCTCCACTGTCCCGGGAGCGGCATTGTTGTCCACGACCAGAATGTCGTCCACGTAAGGGAGATGGAAGAATTCCTCAATGCAATCCGCTATGGAGTCCTTCTCGTTGAAGGTTGGAAAGATGATTGATACTCGTTTTCCTGACCACACGACTGAACCTCGCCGGCGGAACAAGCACTAAGAAGGTCTGATCAGCGTCGCCTCTCGCCGGAAGCGACGAGCAATCCCGGACCTCACGCCGCCATTGGACAGCACGACGCAGATGAAGTCAAGAATATTTCCAGGATTTGTGCCGGCCGCAGCCAGGCGCCTCTCATGTTTTCCATCTCTTCTTCATACATTCTATCCACCAGATTTGTCGTTTCGTCGCAATTAAGACACGCTGCCCGAAGGTCTGTCGTACCATTCAAGTGTGAAGCATTTGAATGCGAGTGATTTCAGCTTTCGAAATGGAGGACCGGTATGAGAAAAACACTCCTTATTCATTTCACCGCCGCGGCGCTGCTGTTTTCCGGTTACGCCCATGCAATCACACTCCATGAAGTGCACGGGGAGTACTCCGGACCTGAAGAACAGGTTTTAGCGGACAGTCTTTTGGCAAATGGCATGCGGCATCATGACGTGGCGGCCCGGGGCAGGGCGCCAGACGATATTATTAAGGCCGAACAATGCCTTTCACGAGTACTCGAGATCGAGCCGGATAACGCCATTGCGATGGTCTATTTCGGATCGCTGCACACCATCATAGCGAGAGATCGGGCTCCATTCTGGAAGAAGATGGGCTATATGAAGAAGGGCTTCAAGTACATGGACAAGGCGGTGAGACTGGATCCGGATAATTATCATGTCAGGATGGTGAGAGCCATAAACAGCGCCACTGTCCCCAAGATGTTCAAGAGACGTCGTATCGCCGAACAGGATTTCAAACACATCGATAAGTTAACCAGGAAGGAGGGCTTTGATGCGCCCATCAGTTTCTGGCTCTCCTACCTTTACCACTACGGTCTGCTGCTTGAAGACGCCGGAGATATTTCTGAGGCAAGGCTCAGGTATGCGCGCGTAATAGCAACTGATCCAGGTTCTGACTATGCGGCAAAGGCACGCCTGCGTCTCAAGGGAGGCAAGGCCGACAATGAATATCCGGTCAGCAGTCAGAATCGATAACGTGTGCAAGCAATACTGTCTCGGGACGGTGCGGCTCGAAGCTCTGAAGGATATCAATCTTGAGATCAGCGAAGGTGATTTCGTCGTGTTGGCCGGCCCTTCCGGAAGCGGAAAGACCACACTGCTCAACATAGCAGGCTTGATAGACAAGCCCACAGCCGGGCGGGTCCGGCTTGACGGAGAGGATGTGACAGACAAGAGCCTTAACTCTCTGCACCGGCTGAGAAGGGACAAGATTGGCTACATCTTCCAGAGTTTCAACCTGATCCCCGTGCTCAATGTTTACGAGAATGTCGAATACCCGCTGCTTCTATGCGGCACGACGAGGGCGGAGCGTCACAAGGCAGTTACCAGCATTCTTGAACGCGTCGGTCTCTCCCACAGAATAAAACACAGGCCGGATGAGCTATCCGGCGGAGAGCGCCAGAGGGTTTCCATAGCTCGCGCCGTTGTCAAGGACCCATGGTTAGTGCTCGCAGATGAGCCAACCGGCAATCTCGATTCCGCAACAGGCATCGCAGTCGTTGGCCTTATGCAGGAGCTCAACAAGGAACTCGGTATCACTTTTCTGATTTCTTCTCACGACTCGATGATCATCTCCAGGGGACGGAGAGTGATAAGGCTCAGAGACGGGCGAATCGAAGAGAACGGAGAAAAGTAACATGTACGCCCCGAAGCTCGGCCTCAGGAACATCTTCCGGCAGAAACGGCGCACAGCCACCACGCTTCTGGTCATGACTTTCGGCATCGGATGCCTGCTCATGGCCGAAGGGCATTCCAGATATGTGGAATGGGGCCTGAGAGAGCTTACGACGCACACAGAGACCGGCCACCTGCAGATTTTCAGTGAAGACTATTTCTCCCGGGAAGAAGATACAGTCCTTAAACATGGTTTGGAGAACTACGAGCGCATCCGGGGCGAGCTCAATCGTATTCGCGATGTCGAGGTCGTGGCCGCGCGAATCAGTTTCATGGGGCTCATTTCCAACGGGGACAAGTCGGTTGCCTTCGTTGGCGAAGGTATCGAACCGGAGGCAGAGCAGGAAATGCGAAATCTTTTTGGCGTCGGCGACCCGGCGTACGATTCCTTGATGAAGTATGACGGTAGAGCCGACATCGTGGTCCTTGGGAGCGGTCTCGCGAAGTCCATCAACGCCAGGACAGGTGACTGCTTCACTCTGCTCGCAACAACTGCAAATGGAGCATTGAATGCCATTGACGTTGAGTTCGCCGGATCATTTCAGGCATCTTCGCCGGAATACGACAAGAGAGCGCTCATCGTGCCCCTGCACACCGCACAACTTCTGCTCAACACAAACAAGGTGAAGAATCTGGTTGTTGCTCTTGATGAAACCGAGAAAACCGGGCACCTGCGGGATGAGATCGCAAGCCGTCTCAAGGAGAAGGGCTTCCGGGTAACAGTGAAGAAATGGTCCGACCTGTCAATGTACTATGACAGAGTCCGCTCCTTCTATCACCAGATGGTAGGTTTTCTCTCACTCGTGCTCTTCATAATCGTTTTCTTCAGCACCGCCAACACCGTGATGATGGCAGTAGTGGAACGAACTCGCGAAATAGGTACGATGCTCTCGCTCGGCACGTCCCGATGGCAAACACTGAGAATATTCTTCTTTGAGGGTCTCTTCATCGGAATTATCGGCGGTGCCCTGAGTGCGGTTTTTGCCCTCGCTCTTTCTCGCATCATAAACGACGCGGGTATCATGCTATCTCCACCGCCGGGCCTGACATTCGGGTATCCGTTGAGCATCCGGAACGCGATTGGATTCCACATCCAGACGTTCATCGCCACAGTTGTTGTCGTGACAGTAGCCTCCATACTTCCTGCACTGAAGGTGACCACTATGAAGATTGTGGATGCTCTGGGCCACATTTGAAAGAGGTGGAGCCGCATGTCCAGGTCACTGATGTTGAAATGTGTTCATCCAGGCTGGTGCTTTCTGGGTGCCACTCTAGCACTCGCAGCATGTGCAGGGGCGGAAACCGGTCCTGCGTTTCGGCAGATTCTGAAGAAAGTTGACGCATACCGCGGCCCATCACAACAGTTCACCGTGCACCTCAAGCTCACAAGTGTCGAAGGCGGCACTGTTGTCGAGACGGCTCTCTTTGATGTGTACGTCGGCGGCAAAGACAGAAGTCTTGCGATTGCCAGGAAATACAGAACCCGGGATATGAAGATTCTTTATGTCGGAGAAAACATGTGGGTTCATCTGCCGAACTCGCGGCGGCCGATAAGGATCACGCCGATCCAGCGTCTCATGGGCGAGGCGTCCAATGGGGACGTGCTCGAAGTAAGCTATTCGCAGAACTACATGGTACGGCGTGCTGACAAGGACACCATTTTAGGGATGCCTTGTTTGAAGCTCGACCTTGACGCCAGGAGTACATCGGCATCGTACAAGAGAATTGTGCTTTGGGTACGACAGGATGACTGCCGCCCGGTTTGTGGCGAATTCTATCTCGTCTCAGGAAAGCGATTGAAGACCGTCCGGTTTGAAGAGTTTGCTGAGATCGACGGGAAGCAAATTCTTACCAGGATGACGATTCACGATGAAGTCAAGAAGCAGTCAAGAACGACCTTTGAATACTTGAATGTCACACCCAGATTCCTCCCCGCCAAATATTTCAACAAGGATTACCTGATGCACGTGCGGGGTCTCTAGAGTCGTGTCCCTGAGATGAAACTCCTTGCCTGGGCCCTCCCTGCGATTATCGCTGCTTCCTTCCCGCGGTATGCCCACGGATTTGCGTGGAAGGCAGATGGCCTCTACAGGGCAGTCCGGCCCTGCTACCGCGCCGGACTCTTCAACCCCTGCAATACTACGGTCAATCTCACTGGTCTCACCGAAGATGTGACTCATCGAGTCACACAGTTTCTCGAGATGGAACAGGAAATCCTCACTCTGCATTGGCACAGTGATCTCACGGGCGAAATGCGAGGTGCCAGCAAGTGGCACGGGAAAGTCCACGTGAAGCAGCTCTATTTCGAGCGGGATTTCCTGGCTAGCTGTAATTTGACGGCCGGCAGGCGCATCCTGAGATGGGGAACGGGCTATGCATTCAACCCTACGGATTTCGTCGCACCCGAGAAGGACCTTGCCGATCCAGAGAACAAGGACAGAGAAGTTGACGGCAATGACATGATCAAGGTTGAGTACTTCGGCGAAGACTGGTCAATCGCAGCGTGCCTGTCGACTCGCTTTCATGCGGACATTGAGCCGGATCAAACCGGGGGCGCCTTCCGTCTGAACAGACGTCTTCATAATGTGGATGTTTCGGCGGCCATCCTTTCCAATGAGCATGAAACGCCGGTATGGGGATTCAACTTTGCGACGGCAGCCGGCAAGAGAACCGAAATTCATGGTGAGGCAAGCTTCCAGAAAGGTGACTACGGTTCTTATCACAAGGTGCTCGACAACAATTATCAGCTCTTTTATGAACGCCCCTTTGAGCAGCTTAGAGAAGACAGCGATAAGTGCTTTGCTCAGTATCTTGTCGGAGTTCAGTACACACTGTCCCGCGACAATCTCTGCGTGCTCGAGTACTTCCACCGGGACCAAGGATATTCGAAAGCGGAGTGGCGCCGCGTTACCGGCTACGCCGGGTATCTCAGGGGGTGGCTTCAGACCGGCCAGGCCTCGCTGGCGGCCATCAACCTTGCGTGGAGTCTCGATGTATTTTCTGCACGTGGAGCCATGCATGATTATGTTGTCGCGTATGCCAGGAGTCCGTCCGAAAGGACAGCCGGACTTGAGCTGGCGCTGCTGTTGAACGCAGCCGATATGAGCAGAGTGTGGCTTCCTCAAGTGACAATATCTGCCGGAAAAGGCGTGACACTCTTTGTACGAGGAGCTATCCTCTCCGGTGCTGCGGATTCTGAGTTCGGGAGTGCAATTCAATCCCGGTTAGTGGATGCGGGCATAAGGTTTAGGCCATGATCGAGAATCCATTCAAGAACCTTCCGTACAGAAACCTCGCTATTCTGATTGCTCTAATCACGCTATTCGTAGGGACCCTGATTTCGCTCTTCACCGGGGAATCGACTTATGCCGTTTACATCTACACATTTGTTTACACTACAGCGTGCACTTTTTTCATCAGCATGCTCTTGGGATCATTCTACCGATTCATCTATGCTTTGCCGCGCACCTATTTCTTCACCTCCTTCGTTGTGCTTGTTTTGGCCGGCGCCCTGCTTGGCACCCAGACCGCGAGCCTTGTTCTCTACCGGAGACTGCACGTGGGGAGCAGGATCATCATCTTCAGCTTTGCCGTCTCCCTTGTGACCAGCATAATCATGGTTGCCCACGAACATCTCAAGTCCACCCTGGCAGAGAAGATTACGCGCATCAGGGAAATCGAGTTCGAAAACGAGATGCTCAAGAGACTTGAGCTCGAAGCCCGGCTTATGAGCCTGCAAGCCAAACTCAATCCGCATTTCCTGTTTAACACGCTCAATGCACTGGCCGCCTTGGTCTATGATGACCCGAAGCGTGCAGACAAGAACATAGTTCGCCTGTCCAGCCTTTACCGCAGAGTACTTTTGATGACGGAGAGAGGCATGATTCCCTTGGGTGATGAGATCGCGCTGGTCAGAGATTATCTGGAACTTGAGAAGGAGCTGCTGGACGAGAAACTTTCCTACAGGATCGAATGCCCGGAGAGCGTGATGAAAATGCGGGTGCCGGGACTTTTGATTGAGCCTCTCGTCGAGAACGCAGTCAAACACCGCGGGTCAACAGATGGATTGAATGTCACAGTATCCGCGGCCGACGCTGATGGGAAGGTCATAATCAAGGTCACCGATAACGGGCCCGGCTTCGATGTGGCCACAGCTTCTTACGGATACGGACTCTTTGGCGTGCAGAAGCGGCTTCAGCTTCAGTACCGGGACGAATACAGGTTCGACATAGCTTCCGAGCCAGGTAAGGGCACGACAGTCTCGATTACCATTCCAGCGGAGCGTGCCGAGAGTGGAGTGATACGCCAACCCCAGGTCAGAAATGCAGATAAGAGCAATCATAGTTGATGACGAGAAGCTTGCGCGTTCTCGTCTCAAGCATCTACTCCAACGGCACAAGCAGATAGAGGTCATTGGCGAGGCTGTCAATGGGAAAGAAGGCGTGGATCTGGTCAGGAAAACCTCTCCGGATGTCATTTTCCTGGACATCAAGATGCCGGTCACTTCCGGATTTGAGATGCTCAGGGGATTGGACAAATCGCCTTATGTCATATTCACGACTGCCTATGATGAGTTTGCGCTCCGGGCATTTGAGGAGAATACTATCGACTATCTTCTTAAGCCGGTTTCAGAGGAAGCCATGGACAGAGCTATCTCGAAACTCACCGATTTCCTGAAGCGGGGCAAATCGGTCACAATAGATCTCGAGCGGCTTGCTCGCAGCATGGAGGAGCAAAGAAGAGTTATCAGGCGATTCTCTGTCACCGCCGGCAACAAGATTGTGCTTATCCCGGAGGATGAGATTTACTTTTTCAACGCAGAAGACAAATACACTTTTCTCAACACCCGCGATCACGATTTCATTGTCTCATTCCCGATCAAGGATCTCGAGAACCGCCTTGATCCCGCCAAATTCGTCCGTGTGCACCGATCGTATGTTGTTAATCTGAACTTCATTGAGTCGGTCAACCGGTGGTTCGGAGGCAAACTCCTAGTCAAGATGAAAAACGGCAAGGAGATCACTGTCAGTAGGGGGTACATGGCCTCATTCAAACGCAAAATCAGTCTGTGAGGCTTCTGCTAGTGTCGTGTCCCGGAAATTCCTTGTCTATGTCTTTGTCCCCGGACACGACACTTTCATAGGGGCTTCTCGCCCCTCTGACGCTTCAGGATGCTCCTACTCGTCGCATCCCTCCGCTGTCACCCCTTAAGGGGGTCGGCCGCGACCCCCTCATACCCCCCGGCAGTGTGCCTCATGAAACGCCCTGCATTCCATAAAGTTATTTCTGGGACGGCACACTAGATCAACGCCGGCGGCAAGGAGCCTCGTGAGGGAAAAGCTGAAGCTTTCTTGAGTGAGGCCTATTCCACCCGGCCGACGACCTTCATTGCAGCTTGTCTCAGAGTGGTGTTTATTCTTTCGACCAACTTTTTGGGACTGAAGGGCTTCGTCACATAGTCATCCGCGCCCACTTCGAATCCCATCTTTTGGTCAACACTTCTTCCTTTTGCCGACAGAAGAATTACGGGAATTTCTTTGGTTTCCGGATCGTCCTTCAGTTTTCTGCAGGCCTCGTAGCCGTCCATCTTGGGCATCATGATGTCGAGGACTATCAAGTCGGGCCTTTCCGTCCTTGCCTTCTCAACCGCCTGCTGGCCGTCGAGGGCAGTCACGACTTCGTAGCCTTCCATTCCGAGACTGAAATCTAGTATATGGACTATGTATATCTCGTCATCAACGACAAGAATCTTGCCTTTGGACACTGTTCTCAACCTCCCGCTTGTTTTCCTTACGCCGTCTCTCCTTGAGAACAACGCTTCCAGGAATGCCCTTACCGTGTCTCTTCAGTTCTGTGACGATGTCACTCACCTTCCCGTAGTGATCGATTTCCACTGAAGCGCTCGAAACATAGACCAGGGTTATTGTCATAAGCGGATATCGTTCAAGGCCGTGCTGTCTTGTTTCAACTTCTATGTAACCCTTCCTTCTGTCCTGCGGGTCATAGAACTTCTTGATCCCTTCTTCGAACCTTCTCACGACATCGTGAGCAAGTTCCTCAACTACTGAAGGGTGCGTCACCACTACAAAATCATCCCCGCCTATATGACCAAGGAAACCGTCTTCCCTGTTGATTGACTCCAGTGCATCTATGAAGACGCTGGCAGAGAACTTTATTGCCTCATCGCCCCTTCCGTATCCGTAGTGGTCATTGAAGGCCTTGAAGTTGTCCAGGTCACCGTAGAGGAACGCGAACGTTTCCTTTTCCGCGATTCTCCTGGTTACTTCTCTCTCTATCGCGATGTTCCCGGGCAGCCCGGTGAGAGGACTCGCTTCCCTCTGGCTTCTGCTCCATTCGAGCACGCTCTTCACGCGCACAAGGAGCTCGTCCCTTTCATACGGCTTGGTCAGATAGTCATTTGCTCCACCGCCAAGCCCCATCAGCAAGTCCTTGATGCCGGTTTTAGCAGTGAGTATAACGACCGGGATGTAGCTGGTCCGGTAGTTCTTTTTCAACCGCCTGCAGACTTCGTGGCCGTCCATGTCCGGCATCATGAGATCGAGCAGAATCAAATCCGGGGTCTCCTTCCTGGCTATGTCCAATCCGGAGGGCCCATCGTGTGCTGCGAGGACCTCGTAGCCCGCATCCTCGAGTTGAAGCCTGATCAGTCTCCTTATGCTTGGCTCATCATCGATGATGAGTATCTTGAATGCACTCATGGTTGGATGCCTTTCTGTTGTTGGAGTTTTCCGTGAAATCAGTCGATTTCTCTTCTTTTTCAGTCTTGTGTCCGCAATTCCTGTGCCACCCATCCGCTATCTCGACAGGATGCCGCCCACTTAGCACAAAGGTCGGACAAATCACAAGAAACTGTAATCTGTCAAACGTCCGGCACTTTGGACGGTCACGTGGGAGGTGTTGCAGTTTGCAAGCCACACATTTCCTGCTTGGCAATCTGCACTTCAAGAACCCCGGGATCAGGGAACCGCTTTTCCAACAGTGGATTTCAGGTGGCTGGGCACATCATAGGGTAGGAAGAGCATCAAGAAAGAGGTTTGCACGCTCGCCCCGCTCGAGTCTCAGAGCTCCGGCGATTGCAACCATTACAGCGTTATCCATGCAGAGAGAAGGTGAGGGTATTACAACTTTGATACCTTTTCTTTTTCCCTCGCGAAGAGCTTCTTCTCTCAGTCTTGAATTCGAGGCAACTCCGCCTGCAACGACCACCTCAGTGACATTGAACTTCTCCGCTGCAAGAAACAGTTTTGTTACGAGCACATCAACAATTGCTTCCTGAAAACTTGCCGCAATGTTCTTCTTTTCCTTCTCAATCTTCTCTGCCGGCATCGAAGCAAGCAAGTATCTGAGTGCCGTCTTGAGACCGCTGAAACTAACGTCGAAACTGTCTTTGCCGAGCCATGCTCTGGGGAATGAGTAGCTTTCTCTGTTTCCCTCTCTTGACAGCTTGTCTATCTCCGGTCCCCCTGGATAGCCCAGCGCAAGAAGCTTTGCGGCCTTGTCGAAAGCCTCCCCTGCAGCATCGTCTCTTGTTGAACCGATCGTAATAAGATCATCCAGTGCTTTCACAAAGATGAACTCCGTATGTCCGCCGGAGACCGCCAGTCCAACAAATGGCGGAGAAAGCTCAATTCCTTCAGCAAGCGGTGTAAGAAGGTGAGCTTCGATGTGATTCACGCCGACAATTGGAATCGAGCGGGCGAACGCAATGCCTTTGGCAACCGAGAGACCGACGAGAAGCGATCCAATGAGCCCCGGACCGCTCGTAACTGCTATGGCATCTACATCCGGGAGTTCAAGATCCGCTCTCTTCAATGATTCTTCGAGAACTGGGAGTATGAGGCGGAGATGGGCTCTAGATGCAAGCTCCGGAACAACACCTCCAAACTGCTTGTGGACTTCCTGGGAGGAAACAACCGAGGAAAGGACCTCTCTTCCCCGTACAATAGCGCAGGCAACGTCATCGCATGATGTTTCAATTCCAAGAATTGTCAGGCGCGAAATCCTCCTATTCTCTCACCGCTTCAGCTATTCGTATCCTGTTTAGCGCTCTGGCCATCGATGCTTGTGCTCTTTCCACATCGGTGCCGGGCGACCGCGATGAAAGCCGTTCTCTCGCCCTTTCCAGGGATTTCCTTGCTCTCTCGATATCAATGTCAGATACAGCCTCGATTGAATCTGCAAGCAAAACAGCCCTGTTAAGCGAGACTTCAACGAATCCCCCGCCCACGCTGAAGTGCTGGACTCTGGAATCCACGTCCTTGACTGTTACTTTCCCGGGGACTATTCCCGAGATGAGCGGCGCGTGATGAGCAAGGATGCCGAGATAGCCCTCGGTTCCAGGGACTATGGCTGAGGAGATTTCCTTCTCAAAGACAACCGACTCCGGTGTGAGAATTTGAAACTGGAAAAGAGTGGCCACGATTTCAGGTGAGCTGGGCCTTCATGGCCTCAGCCTTCTCCAACACCTCCTCAATAGGTCCGACCATGTAGAACGCTGCTTCCGGAACATCATCGTGCAGTCCTTCAGCAATCTCTTTGAAACCTTTGACCGTATCTTTTATCTTCACGTATCTTCCGTGTGTACCCGTGAAAGCTTCGGCAACAAAGAAGGGCTGCGACAGAAATTTTTGTATCTTTCTTGCCCTCTGGACAATCGTCTTGTCTTCCTCGGAAAGCTCATCCATACCGAGAATCGCAATTATGTCCTGAAGGTCCTTGTACCTCTGGAGGATCTTCTGGACGCTTCTCGCGACCTGATAGTGCTCCTCGCCAACGACTCTCGGATCCAGAATTCTTGATGTTGAATCCAGCGGATCCACGGCAGGGTAAATCCCGAGCTCGGAGATCTTCCTCGACAGCACTACGGTGGCGTCGAGATGAGAAAAAGTCGTAGCCGGCGCGGGGTCGGTGAGGTCGTCGGCCGGAACATAAATCGCCTGAACGGAAGTGATTGAGCCGGATTTTGTGGACGTAATTCTTTCCTGAAGGGCGCCCATTTCGGTTCCAAGCGTCGGCTGGTACCCGACTGCCGAAGGCATTCTTCCGAGAAGGGCAGAAACTTCCGACCCGGCCTGGACAAATCTGAAGATATTGTCTATGAAGAGAAGAACATCCTGTCTCTCCTCATCCCTGAAGTATTCGGCCATGGTCACGCCGGTAAGTCCGACCCTTAGCCTTGCGCCCGGGGGTTCATTCATCTGCCCGAAAACCATGACGGTGCTCTTCAGCACTCCGGATGTTTTCATCTCAAGCCACAGGTCATTACCTTCTCTCGTCCTCTCGCCAACACCGCTGAAGACCGAGAACCCGCCGTGCTCGGTCGCAATGTTTCTGATGAGCTCAATCAGAATTACCGTCTTACCCAGTCCTGCCCCGCCAAAGAGTCCTATTTTCCCGCCTCTGGCATATGGCGCGAGAAGATCAATGACCTTGATGCCAGTTTCATAGACTGAAGTCTTTGTTTCCTGCTCATCGAAAGGCGGAGCGGGTTTGTGAATCGGCGCACGTTTACAGCCATCACTGACTGGACCGAGTTTATCTATTGGCTCGCCGAGCAGATTGAAGATTCTTCCAAGGGCTTCCTTTCCCACAGGGACCGTAATAGGTCCTCCTGTGTCGATCACATCCATGCCTCTCACAAGTCCATCAGTGGACGACATTGCTACACATCTGACGACGTTGTCCCCAAGGTGCATTGCGACTTCAACCGTGAGGTTTATTCCCCTTTCAGGGGCTTCAATCTTCAAGGCATTGAGGATCGCAGGAAGTTTGTCGCTTTCGAATTCGGCATCAACCGTCGGACCTATTACCTGTACCACCTTTCCGATGGCCGGTTTTCTTTTTTCGTCTTCAGCCACATCTTCTCCTTTCTTACCACGCCTTACCGGACGCCGCTTGTCCTCGCGCTATCTGAGATTTTCTCCTCCGCCAACAATTTCAGAAATCTCTTTGGTTATTGCCGCCTGCCTCAGCCTGTTCATAATAAGTGTGAGGTAATCTATCATCTCTTGCGCATTCTTGGTGGCAGCGCTCATAGCAATCATTCTTGCAGAATTCTCCGATGCAAACGATTCAGCAAGGCCGATGAAGATGCGGGTCATCGCATACCTTGGAAGAAGAGACTCGAATATGGCTTCCGGCGACGGTTCAAGGATGTAGTCCAGAACTTCCCTGGATTCTTCAGATTTTCCCGGCCCCGGCCCAGCCGTCGTAAGATGCGGTTCACGAGGTGACTCTTTGTTTCCATCAATGCTTCTGCCACGTTGCTCACTTCCCACTGGAGAAATCGGCAGGAATTTTTCGAGAGTCACCTTTCTTGAGAGCAAACTGATAAAGCTCGTATAAAGAAGACGGATTTCGTTGACCTCTCCGGAAAGATAGAGATGAAGCAACTCGTCAGTCACCTTCTTTACCGTCCTCAAGTCAAGCCGTCCGCGCATTTCAGTGTGCTTTCCGGCGATTTTCCATCTCCGCTTCCTGAAGTAGTCAAAGCCCTTTCTGCCAATCAGAAACAGCACCGTATTCTCGAGCTCGCATTCTTCGAGGAACTCCTCTGCCTTCTTCAACACATTCGTATTGTATGCGCCGCAGAGCCCCTTATCGGAAGTCACGACAACAAGGCAAGTCTTCCCGCCTTCCCTCGCCTCGAAGAACGGATGGGAAAACTCTCTTGCTGCCAGAGAAACCCTTTCAAGGATTCCTTTCATGCCAGTCGAGTACGGCCTTGCGTTAAGCACCTTCTGCTGAGAGCGCCTGAGCTTGGCAGCAGAGACCAGCTCCATGGCCTTTGTGACCTGCATCGTGTTCTTAACGCTTCTTATTCTTCTTCTGAACTCTCTGGCGGGCGGCATATTCCCCTTACTGTTTTACGAACTGCTCTTTGAATGTCTTGATTCCCTCATTCAGTTTTGCCTCGGTTGCCTTGCTCAAGTCCCTGGTCCTGGCGATATCATGCCCGACATCCGGGTATTCCTTTTCCATGAACTGAAGGAACTCCCCTTCAAACTTCCGGACGGCTTCCACTGCCAGGTCGTCAAGGAATCCGTTAGTCCCCGCGTAAATTATCATCACCTGCTTTTCAACCGGCATTGGCACATATTGATTCTGCTTCAGGATTTCCGTAAGCCTTTCACCTCTTGTGAGCTGAGCAAGTGTTAATTTATCGAGGTCTGAGCCGAACTGCGCAAATGCCGCAAGCTCTCCGTACTGTGCAAGCTCCAGCCTCAACCGTCCCGCAACCTTTCTCATCGCGCTGACCTGAGCCTTCCCTCCTACTCGTGATACGGATATTCCAACATTTATTCCGGGCCTGATTCCCGAGTAGAAAAGGTCAGATTCAAGAAATATCTGTCCGTCAGTTATGGAAATAACATTTGTGGGAATGTAGGCGGAGATGTCGCCTGCCTGTGTTTCGACCAGCGGGATCGCAGTCAATGAACCGCCTCCGAGCTCGTTGTTCAACTTGGCTGACCGCTCAAGAAGCCGCGAGTGGAGATAGAAGATATCACCGGGAAAAGCTTCGCGGCCGGGCGGCCTTCTCAGGAGAAGGGAGAGTTGCCGGTATGACTGAGCGTGCTTCGAAAGGTCATCGTAGAAAACCACTACATGTTTTCCGTTGTAGAGATACTCCTCCCCAATCGCACACCCTGCATAGGGAGCGATATACTGAAGCGGCGCCGGCTCGCTGGCTGTCGCTGACACCACAGTCGTGTACTCCATCGCATTGTGCTCTTCAAGAATCTGAACGACCCTTGCCACTGTGGATTCTTTCTGACCTATCGCAACGTATATGCAGTGAAGGTCAGTCCCCTTCTGATTTAGAATCGTGTCAACCACAATGGCAGTCTTTCCTGTCTGCCTGTCCCCGATTATGAGTTCTCTTTGACCTCTGCCGATTGGAATCATGGAGTCAATTGCCTTGAGGCCAGTCTGGACCGGTTCCTTGACCGGCTGTCTTTCGACCACCCCCGGCGCTCTTCCCTCTATTGGGCGGAACTTATCCGTGGCAATCGGACCCTTCCCGTCCACCGGCATGCCCAGAGCATTCACCACTCTTCCCTTGAGATGCGGTCCGACAGGAACAGAGGCAATCTTCCCTGTTCTGGTCACCATGTCGCCTTCCTTTATCTTCTCGTCAGAACCGAAGAGGACTGCGCCGACATTGTCTTCCTCGAGGTTCAATACCATTCCCATTACGTCGCCTGGAAACTTGAGAAGTTCGCCGGCCATCGCATCTTCAAGTCCCCACACCCTTGCAATGCCGTCTCCAACCTGAAGAACAAGACCGACGCTCTTCATCTCGAGGGTCGTTTCGTACTTCTCGATTTCCTTCCTGATTATTGAACTGACCTCTTCGGGTCTAAGCTTCATTCTCGCACCTCCAAGAGCCGCCTTTTTTCGCTAATGAACCCGTAATTCAATCGGGAAAGCTATGTAGCAATCGCATGTATGCAATCAATCAGCCCCTCACCCTCCCCTCTCCCCAATGGGGAGAGGGGAGAGCCCCTTACCAACCTCTCCCCACCGGGGAGAGGATCGAGGTGAGGGGGCACTAATGAACCCGTGTACTTATCAGGGAATCTCTCAGTTTCTCCAGTTTTGTTCTTACACTGTCATCGATCACTTTGTTGTGAACAATGATTACGGCGCCTCCGATGAGCTCGGGATTGACCTCTTCCTGAAGAACGATTTTCTTGCGAGTCACGGACTCCAAGGCGCTCCCAAGAGAATCTCTCAGGTCATCTCTAAGCTTGAAAGCGGTAATCACTTTGGCCCTCTGCACGCCTCTCGCTTCCAGTGCAAGAGATTCGAAATCGTCACAGATATTCTCAAGCAGGCGCATTCGTTTTTTTCTAAAGAGAAGGAGAAGAAACTCAAGCACGCTCCTCGATACTCTCTGACCGAAGACATCCTTAAGAAGCGTTTCTTTGTGGCTGTCGAGAACATCGGGGGATTCAAGAAAAGTGATGAGAGTTGCATCCCTCTTCAGGAACTCCCTAAGCGCATTCAGATCATTCTCGACGGTTTCAACCTCGCCTTTCTTTCGCGCGAATCCGAAAAGGGCGACCGCATACTTTTTTGAAAGCAAGCCAGTGTTCATTTGAGTGTTTCAAGCCCTTCTATGAAATCCGATATGAGTTTCTTCTGATTTTCCTCGGTGAGAGTCTGCTTTATGATGCGTTCGGTTGCCCGGACAACGGCATCAACAATCTCATCTCTAAGCTCAATCCTTGCTTTTGCTCTCTCCCTGCCGATTTCCATCTTTGCTTTTTCGATGACTTCTTTCGCTTCGTCCCTGGCAGATTCTCTGATCTCCCGTGCAATCTTTTGTCCTTCCGAGATTGCTTCCTGGATCTTTGCTCTTTCGAGTGCCTCAATCCCCTTGAGCGCAGTCGTCAGCTTCAGCTCGATCGCCTTTATCTCACCCTTCAGTTTCTCAATTTCTTCAAACTCGCCCGTAATCTTTCCCCTTCTTTCGTCAAGAATGTGAAGAAGAGGCTTCCAGGCAAGCCGCTTGAGAAGATAGAGCGCCAGGAGAAATCCGATAATCTGTGTTACGACCTGACTCAAGTCAATTAATCCCATTTCGGCTCCTGCACAAGTCCAATCTCATCCAGGTGTCCCACGCCCTCTCCTCTCCCCCTAAAGGGGAGAGGAACAAGGATAAGGGCTAATCCAGAAATTCTTCATCCCGAGGTGCTCAGAAGCGCGGCCGACTTTGTCAGGGCCGCACTCAAGAGGCACAATCGGACTCCCGATCCCGGATTCTTTTCTAGATTTTTCCCGAGAGGAAGAACATGGTCACGAATGCGTAGATCGTAAGAGCCTCGATGAATCCAAATCCAATGATCATCGCAATCTGAATCTTTCCTGCCGCCTCAGGCTGCCGTCCCATGGCTTCCATCGCGGACGAACCCATCTTTCCAAGACCCAGCCCGGAGCCCAACGCTGCAATCGCAAGCGAGACAGGCAAAGCAAAACCTAGCGCTATCTGAAGACTCACCTGTTTCACCTCCTCTCAATGACTCTCCTCGTGAGGAAACATCAGCAAGAAATAAATTGTGCTAAGAAGAGTAAAAATCAGTGCCTGGACTGCACTGGTCAACAAAGCAAGAAAAATGAATGGAAGCTGGAGAGGAATTCCGACGGGAAGATGAAGAAAGCTCAGGATAGTAACACCAAGCCCTACAAAAACTGCTATCAAGACATCCTCACCAAAAATGTTTCCAAAGAGACGGCAAGAGAGACTCACCGGCTTTATGAGCTCTCCGAGGATATGGACCGGAAGCATTATCGGGACCATTGCCCAGCCAATCACGTCACGCGGACTTCCTGCAAGGTGGTGAAAATATCCGAGGAAGCCAAGATTCCTTATTCCACTGTACTGAACATAGAAAAAGACTGTTATGCCGAGGGCTGCCGTCGTGCTCAGGCTCGACGAAGGAGATTTCATCCCGGGGATCAGGCCGAAGAGGTTCATGGAGAAAATATAGATGAACAGAGTGCCCAGGAACGGAACCAATTCTCTTCCTCTCTCGCCAAGGATTCCGACGATGAGATTCTCAATCTGTTCGACGACGAGTTCGACGCCGTTCTGAAATTTCCCGGGCACCATCGCGGGCCTTCTTGATGCAAGATAGCCGAGAATGCTGAGCCCGATGATAATGAGCCAGGAGAAAAAGATGTTCTGGTATCTTTCCAGGAACTCTGCCCAGCCGACATTTCCTATTCCTTCCGCAAGAAGGATGATGATATTGGGAAGCTCGGGTGCTCCGCCTTCTTTCTTTGCTTCGGAAGAAAAAGTCAAAGATGGAAGGGCGTAGAGAAAGAAGGGAACAACGAACGGAACGAGAAAGAGGAGCTTTTTCGGGGCACCCGCAGGAGTATTCTCCTCATTCCTCTCCCCTTTGGGGAGAGGGCAGGGTGAGGGGGTTGGACGAGATGAGCTTGACGTGAGCGCGCTTCCGACCGCTTTCAGGAAGATCACAGCAAACGGAAGCGTGTAGCCCGCAAGAAGGAAGTAGATTGGGAGACGGTCCGATGCCAGGAGAACCCAGCCCAAGCCGTAGAGAACCGGAAACTTGATTGCGACGATAACGACAAGCTTGATTCGACGATGACCTTCAAGCATTCTCTGAAGCTTTTTTCCGGTATTGCGCCAGACAGTGCGGAAAAGAGCGAGGACGCTCGGAATCGGACCCCAACCAGACACGCCGGATTTCGCGCCGCCAAAAGGTTCAGGAACAACGGCCAAATGGCGCTCGCTCAGAAATGAGACAAGGGAGCGAATCAGCTCGAAATTAAGAATGCTCCACAGAGTGCCGGCGAGAAATCCAAGAGCGGCCGAGGGCGAATGGTAGGTTGCGCCAAACAGTGAAGCCAGGATGGAGAGAAAAAGTGTTAGATTTCTTCCTCTTAGGTAGAATTCGAGACCCAATAGCCTATTTCCTTTCTTCCTCTCTTTTCCTTTCCTCTCTCATCGCCAGACTTATTACCTTGTAGACTTCTCTTATTCCTGCAACAAATCCCAGCACGACAAAGACTATGGAGAGGTAAGGTGAAGTCCCCAGTCTCTTGTCGAGAAAACTCCCAACGAAAAAACCAATTACCGGCCCACCGGCAAGGAGAAACGGAATTGTCGATAAGAGTCCTGCTTCCCTTAGGGACGAATATCCATCCTTACGTTTTTTCCCCATGTGAGGACCGCCTTTGCTCACATCTTTGCGACCTGCCCGCCCAACGACAAACGTATGAGAATGCGCGGCGATTCTACCAAAACAGGGATGTTTGATACAGTTAAAAGTGCGGGCTTAGAATCTTATTGATGCCTGCAAGGTATGGTCTTCTGAGGCTCGGCCCGGTCATTATGTTGAACTTTACAAACGGTAGTCCCTTTTGCCAAGTAATACTTTCGTTGTGCCGCCTGAGCTGGTTGACTCTTTCGGCGTTGATTGCGTCCTCTTGAGCGGCCCCTGCCCCGGCAACAGTAATTGAAACTGGTTGCTTCCAGGGAATGGTGGTAGTATTAGTACTAGACGGTCAGGGCCGGTGTGAAGACTGACAGGAGACGAGTATTCATGGAATCCCCGGAATTCATTCAGGTAACAATCGACAAGAGCCACATAACGACCCTAGGAGAGAGACTCTATGCTGAGAGCATCGAGTTTGTGAGGGAACTCGTCAACAACGCTTATGATGCTGATGCCACTCTGGTCAGTGTCCTGGTCTCGGAGAACTCAATAGAGATAAGCGACAATGGAAGCGGCATGGACAGAGAAGGGCTCAAGCAGTATTTCAACATCGGCTCTCAGCAGAAGCTCTATTCTCCAAAATCTCCCGTGTACCGGAGAGACAGGATAGGGCAGTTCGGCATCGGCAAGTTCGCGAGTCTTGGGGCCTGCAAGAGGTTTGAAGTCATTACCAGGAAAGAGGACTTTGTAGCAAGAGTCGTTTTCGACAAGGATCGGTGGGAAAAGGAAGTAGATGAATGGAAGCTTCCGCTTGAGATACTTCCTCCTCACTTCAGAAGAGAAAACGGTACGACCGTCATCTTGTCCGCGTTGGAAAAGGAATTTGAGCCAGCGGACATAGAGGCAAAGATAATAGAAGGAACACCAATCAAGGCCCCTCACTTCCGGGTGAGAATAAACGCCCATACTGTAACTCCAAGGAGCCTTTCGGGACACAGAATTCCTCTTCTTGAGGGAACAGCTTTCGGGCCCATAACGGGAGAGATAATAGTCCTGGCCGAGACTGCGTCTGCTGAGACACAGCCAGGCATCGAGATAAAGGTGAAACAGGTGACGATTCGAAGAGAGCTCCTTGGAATGGAAACATGGGGGAAGGTGATGGCAAGGGTGAGAGGAGAGGTTAATGCCGACTTCCTTCCCATAACCAGCGACAGGACCGGGTTCCTAAAAGACTCAGGCGAGTACAAGAGCTTTCTTGAGGTGATGGAACGAGTAATGGAAAATGTGAGGGAATATCTTCAGAGGCTGACTGCCAAGAAGGAAGGAAGAAGGGTTAGCCATGCGCTCAAGGAAGCCCTGCAAAGAATCTACAGGGCACTTGCCGCGAATCCTGACCTTTCACCGTTTGGAGCTCTTCCCGTAGGCGGTGGGGAAGGGGGCATTGGGCATGCTGCTCCGGTCGCCAAGAAGCGCGAAGGAGCGGATGAGGAGGTGAAGTCCGAAGAAAAGCGTCCTGAACCCCCAAAGAAAAGAAAGAAACGTCCGAAAGTAAAGGCACTCACGCCTAATGCAATCATCAAGAGAATGAAATTCGGCGAAACGGGCGTCTCATGTGTAGTTGACAGTTATGGGGAAGATAGCGCTGAGGTCTTCTCAGAGGAGACGACTATATACATAAACCGTGACCATCCGCTTTACAGGAGAGAAGCCGCGAGAGCCGACACGCACACGTTGAATCTTGCCCGGCTTATCACTCAGGAGATTGCTCTTATGAAGGACCCTAAGAACCCGAGGCAGGCATTCAACCGTCAGAGCAAGCTTCTTAGGGACGCGTTTATTGAGAGGGTCGATTAGCTCTCTGCATGAATAGTTTCTTCACGATCAAACTCAGATGGGCGTTTGGGATCTTCGCAATCGTCGATACAATCTGCGCCGGAGTTGGAATGGGAGTCCCAGTTTTCTGCATTTTTCTCGGTTTTCTGACCGGCTGGTATATCGCCAGGGTTGTCGCTCCCACCACTCACGAGATCAGACAACTTCTGCAGAAGTTCTTCCTCTATGCGGTTGTTACCTCGGCCTTCACTTTCGTTCTGATGGCAATAATTTGGGGAAGATGCATTGTCATGCTGTTCAATCCCAGTACAGACTATGCTAACTTGGGGGTTCCGCTGATCTTATATGATCCGAGGGCAAGCTTCATCGGCTGGTTGGTTCTGATGATTGTGATATCGCCAATTCTGCAATTCCTGACGACGATCGCTGGCTCACATCTGACGCTGATGTTACGGTCACGAGATGGGAGACAGGGCGCTCAGAGCTAACCGGGAAATCTGCATCTTACGCAATCATGGAAAAATGCCGCGTTCTCTGTAGACCGTCTCCAGGCGTTTGAGAGCAACGATATAGGCGGCCGTACGCCAATCAGTCTCGTACTTCTTCGCAGTGCTGCTCACACGTTCATAGCCGCCCAATATCTTCTTCTGGAGTTTACTATCGACCTCTTCAAGTTCCCAGTTCTCGCTGCGTTTATTCTGAAGCCACTCAAAGTAGCTGACGATTACTCCGCCCGAGTTGCAGAGAATATCCGGAATGACCTCTATTCCTTTTTTCCGGAGGATCACATCGCCGTCCGGGTCGGTAGGTCCATTGGCAGCCTCGACGACAAGTTTGACGTCCACAAGATGGGCTGTATCGGCTGTGATTAGGTTTTCCATTGCCGCCGGGATGAAAATGTCAACTTTAGCACTCATGAACGCAACATGGTCAATTGGGGTCGCCTTACGGTAGTCCTTGATTTGCCTGTGCTCTTTCATGTGACTGCACAGTTCGTCGGGGTCGATACCGTCAGGGTTGCTGACGGCTCCGGTAATATCCTCGACTGCGACAAGCCTTGCACCATGTGGCTTCAAGAGACGAGCCGTCCAGGAACCGACGTTCCCGAAACCCTGAAGCTTGTAAGTGGCGCCATTCAGATTGAAGCCGTGATCCTTTGCCCAGCGTTCCATCACGAAGACAACACCTTGCCCTGTCGCCTTGTCGCGTCCCAAACTGCCGCCGGACTCCACCGGCTTTCCGGTCACGATATGAGTGCAGCGATTCCGCTCATCCGGAGGCATCGTGGAAAGGTAAGTGTCCAGAATCCACGCCATGATTTGCGCATTGGTATTCACATCCGGGGCCACGATGTCGTACTCAGGCCCTATGTTGTTGCCCAGGGCAAACGTGAACCGGCGCGTGATGCGCTCCAATTCACCGGGCGTGTACTCTGATGGGTCCAGGTGGATTCCGCCCTTGGCTCCGCCAAACGGGATGCCGGAGATTGCTGTCTTCCATGTCATCCATGTCGCGAGCGCTCGCACTTCATCAATGTCTACCGCGGGGTGATAGCGCAGTCCGCCTTTGAATGGGCCGAGCACGTTGTTGTGCTGGACGCGATAGCCGGATAACATTTCAATCCGGCCATCATCCATCTTCACCGGGAAATGGACAACGATTTCGTTCATCGTCTTTCCCAAGATACTCCGTATGTCCGGATTAAGCTTCATGAGGTCCGCCGCATCGTCGAACTGTTTGGTTACGTTATCATACAGACTCGCTTTTTTTGTGCCTGATCCCGCTGCTCGCTTTGGCTCGTGGGTAATGGCCATAACGATTTCTCCCTTCTAAGTTCCTCTGATTACCTCATATCCCGGTGGACGTCAGGGTTCAACTGGAATATCCACTCGCCTTCAGGAAGGTTCACTGAAACCGTACCATTGCGTGCCACGTTTTGTCTTCCCGGCACAATCTCACCGCTCCGTGGGCTCACGAGTGAAAACCTGACTTTCTGTCCTGTCGCAGCGATCGGCATGATTCTCACATGTTTCTTGACCGCATGACCTGTGTAGTTTCGGAGCAGCAAATCCGGATTCAGAGAGCGGTCGCCCCTTCCAAACGGGAGTATTGATGTCCCCGTCCGCGTAAGTTGATGAAGCTCAGTATCGGTCAGGAAGATTACGTCGTTCGATTTGGTCAGCCGCGCAAGAAGCACTCTGAGCTGCCTGAACCCGGCTTCGCGAAACATGAAATCCAGTGAGACATAGTTGTACCGGTGAGTTCCGACGACTGCGGGCTCCCCTTTGTCCCAGCAATTCCTTATGAGGTTTTCGGCTTGATTCACTCCTTGAATGCTTCCAGCTTCAAATGAACCAGCTGGTTCAAAATTCACATTTCTCTTTGGGTAGAACCGGTCTCTGAACACCCATTTCTGTATATTCCTCTTCAAGAGTTTTTTGATTCTCAAGGGCAACGTGTATGCAGGAATTGGCTCTTCCCACTTCGACTGAATAACCCGGATTCCATTCCTGCAAAGGTAATTCTCCGCAAAACTGTCCCACACGAGGTCGGGGGCAACTGTTGAATGCGCCATCATCCTGAATACTTCTTCGAATCTCAAGAGCCCTTCTTTGATATAGCGGGCTCTTGTCGAGTCGGGAACGAGTGGAGAGTATTCCGGAGGAACAGAATGCTCGCCCGAGACGAAACTCTGTTCCGTGAAAGCAGCAAGTGCGTTCTCATTTCCTTCCCTGAGGAGTGAAAGCCAATGCGGAATGCTGATATGCGAGAACCCGTGATACTCGGGCCACCACACTGCGCGGTCTATGCCCTCGAGTGTTTTTTCGCGAAGTCCGGGCCTCTTCCATCTTTCAGGAAAATCCCAGAAGCTGGTGTAGAAAAATTCTCTGAATCCATTCCTCTCGATGAGCGGATAGTCGGGCGTGGCGAGGACATAATTGGCCTGGAACATAGGATGCCTTCCATCGGCACCCTTGAAACTCTCAAGGAGGGAAAAGAGACGGTCCAGATCCCGCGCATTTTCCAGAGTTGACAGGGCGTAGTCCTTTCCCTCCGGCCCTGCATAGACTCCAAGCGGAAGGAGTCTCTTGTAGGCGGCGCTGTCCGGAGTCCACGCAGCCATTCCCCAATCATCGCTCTCGAAGATGATCGCCCGATGCTTCTTCCAATTCACCTTGTTCTGCGGCCAGAAAAAGGCCACGATGCCAACCCCAAGGATCAGAACAATAAGTAGACTTTCAACTAGTTTCCTCACCCGGAACAATCTCCAATCTTCGACTTGAGCATCGTGAAAGAGCTGTCCTTTCACTTCATCCGAAAATGTCGATCCTTCTCGGACTCGCTCACTCGAATTTGCGAACTCGGGCTTCGCCCTCAGACAGCGCAAATTCGCCCCCCAGCTGGGTCGCTCGCTCGTCCAAGAAGGGAGTCTAGAGATTTTCGAAATGTCCGTTCAAGGACATCTCTCTCCATTGTTTGACACGCTGCAAGAGAGAGTATAGTCTTTCGAAACCGTTCATTTGTCCAGATATTTCAAGGCAATTGGCCGTTTTGCTGAAATTGGGAATTCAACCGATGCATCTGTTCTCGTATCGCGAAGGATCACTTTTCTGTGAAGGCGTCTCCCTAACTGAGATAGCATCCCAGGCGGGAACGCCCTCCTATGTTTACAGTCTCAACACAATCCTCAACCACTTCAGACGATACGTCCATGCCTGGGCTCCGCTTGAGCCGCTCGTGGCTTACTCCGTGAAGGCGTGCTCAAACCTCGCAATTCTCCGGGCAATCGCGAAACGGGGTGCAGGCGCAGATATTGTTTCGGGCGGCGAGCTTCACAGAGCTCTCAAGGCGGGCTTTCCACCCGGAAGAATCATCTTCGGCGGAGTCGGGAAAACCGATGACGAGATTGATTTCGCCCTTGATTCCGGGATTCTGTTTTTCAACGTGGATTCACTTGAAGAACTCGCAGTGCTCAATGAATTGGCCAAGAGGAAGCACAAAAGGGCGAAAGTCGCGCTCCGGATAAATCCGCACGTCGAATCCATCACTCATCCTTACGTGAGGACCGGCGGGGCAACCAACAAGTTCGGAATAGACATTGGACGAGCATTGGAATCATGCCAGAAAGCAGCGGCATTGCCGGGAATTGAACTGGTGGGAATTCATGAACATATCGGATCTCAAATCGTTGATGTCGGTCCTTTCAAAGAATCTCTCCTGAGACTCCTTTCACTTCTCGATGAACTCAAGACCGCCGGCATCGATTTGAAATTCCTCGACCTCGGCGGAGGCCTGGGAATAACGTACAAGGACGAAAAGCCGCCCGAGCTCGAAAAATTCGCAAGAGAAATCACATCGCTGATCAATGAGAGAAAGCTAAACCTGGTCCTTGAGCCTGGAAGAGTGATTGCCGGAAATGCAGGAATCCTTCTGACCAGAGTGATCCAGATCAAGCGGACACAGGCAAAGAAATTCATCATTGTGGATGCCGCCATGAACGATTTGATGAGGCCTGCTCTTTACGATGCCTACCACGAAATCCTGCCTGTCAGGGAAACCAAAGAACGTGAAACCGCCGATGTAGTCGGAGCAATTTGCGAGACAGGCGATTTCTTTGCGAAAGACAGGAGAATCGCAAATGTAGAGAGGGAAGAACTCCTTGCGGTGATGAGTGCGGGAGCTTACGGGTTCTCCATGTCATCAAACTATAATTCCCGACCGAGATGCGCCGAGGTTCTTGTGAAAGGCGACAGATTTGCCGTTATCAGGGAAAGAGAAACTTATGAGGATCTCGAAAGGGGAGAGAGCATTCCCTCATTCGTTGAGGAAGACTTGTAGTGGGGGATGCGAAAGTAATTCAGATTTTCCCTGCAATTGACCTCCTTGATGGAAAAGTTGTCAGGATGAGAAGGGGAGAAAAGAAGGAAGTGATAACTTACAGCTCTGATCCGGCAGCCATTGCCCGGCGATGGGAGAAAGACGGAGCCGATTGCCTTCACATCGTTGACCTGGGTGGCCGCTTCTCAGAAAAGGGTAACAATGTCAAGGCGCTCAGGAGCATTGCTGATGCGGTGAAAATTCCGTGGCAGTTGAGCGCAAGCATCGAAGATGAGAATGCCATCGAGACCATTCTTGACTTGGGGGGCGTGCAAGTTGTTCTTGGCCCAGGATCCACGGCCAGAAGTGTTTTTGTGAAGAAGGCCCTGGCGAGATTCGGCGGAAGCTTGAGCGCAGCCATTGACTTCAGGGAAGAGGGTCTTCTATTTGAAGAATCGCCCGGGAGGACGCAAGAAAATCTGCAAGGCAGAATCCTCAATCTTCACAACGCGGGCTTCAGAGATTTCGTGCTTACCGATGTGACAAGGGACGGCACGATGAAAGGGCCCAACGTTGAGCTGCTGAGAAACATAGATTTTCCGCAAGACTCTTCTTTCTCTCTCGCGGGCGGCGTTTCGACTCTCGGTCACGTCGCTGAGTTGCAGAAACTAGGATCGCATTCCCTGCGTGCGATTATCGTCGGGAGAGCACTCTACGAAGGGAAACTCCGAATTTCCGCGGTCCAATCAGTTCTCAACAATCCTTGCTGAAGTCGAAAATCCTCACTGAATTTCCGGCCACTCTGGCCCACGCAGCCACGGAGAAAAAGGCAGCGGGATTGCACAATCCTGCCGGGCTGCGCAATCCCACCCATAGCTCACAGACGCACTTTTCGGGACTACTTTTCCACAATCAGATCGGGCGGAACCATGTAAACAGGACGCCCCTTCGCTTCGAGAAGTTTCCTGATGTACTGCAGCTCGTAGCTATCCGCCTGAGCCTTGATCGGACTGAAATCGAACGCCTGCGGATTGATGAACCCTCTTCCGGGAAGCTCTCTTATGAAGACTGTCCTCTCCTTGGAAATGCCGGCAGCCTCACGAGCAATCACCATGGCCCTCTCAAGCCCGCCTATCTCGTCAACAAGACCTTTCTCCTTGCCCGCCGTTCCAGTCCAGACCCGGCCCTGACCGACCTTGTCCACATCCGCCTTTGCCATGCCCCTGCCGCTCCCCACCCGCTCGAGGAATTCATCGTATGCTGTAAGAATGAGATCCTTCATTTTCGCGTACTCGTCGGAAGTCAGATTCCTGTCCGGGAGCGCCATGCCGACAAACGGCAGCACGATTCCCAGGGGCAGATCGGCATGGTCGCCTTTCTGCACATGGTCAGACGTGAGTCCTATCTTGCCGCCGAATCCGTCATTCCATGCCCAGAACCCAATGACTCCGATCGAACCGGTGATTGTCATGGGCGTTGCGACAATCGTGTCTCCATACATCGAAATCCAGTAACCCCCTGACGCGGAGACCATACCCTGCGTGACGATCACCGGCTTTTTCTTTGAAGCTTCCAGTAATTCACGCGCGACCACCTCGGATGCCAGAGCATCCCCGCCGGGTGAATCGGCCCTGAACACGATCGCTTTTATTCTCTTACTTTTCCCTGCGCCTTTGACGACGTTCCCGAGTTTCCGGGCGGTTATGCCCTCATCCATGGCGCAGAGCCCGAGCCCATATATGAGCGCTACCTCCGGCGGCCGTCCCCACTCGTCTTTGTGGTACTTCTGTGCCTCGAACCGCTTTGGTCCGACGAGGCGCTTTCCTTTTTCACCCTCGAGACCCTTCACGATCTTCTCGGCATCAAGCCAGTGCCCCAGGCTATCAACCAATCCCAGCTCCATGGCCCGCTTGGGCAGCATCACCATTTCCTTGTTCACAATATTGTCAAACTGAGCAGGGGAGATCTTGCGTGCCTCACAGACATCCTTCCGCATCTGTGCGTACCAACCATCCACAAGAGCCTGTCGCTGCTCCCTGTCCGCCTCACTCATGTTCTCCCTTGCGAAGGTTTCAGCAGCAGACTTGTACGTAAAGAACCGCCATTCCTGCATGCCGACACCAAGCTTCTGAAACATTTGCCGGTAGTAGGTGCGGTTTAGTGCCAAGCCTCCCATCTCGAGTATGCCGATTGGATCCATGACAACACGGTCGGCTGCCGAGGCGACGTAGTAGTTGACCATTCCAATATTGTCGACAAATGTGACGACCTTCTTGCCCGAAGAGCGGATCTCTTTCAGCTTCTCTCTCAGTTCCCACGCAAGAGCGTAGTTTATCTGCATGTCGGAGAGGTTGAGGGCAACGCCTGCATAGCGATCATCCTGCCGGACATCCTCGAGTTGTGCGAGAAGGCGTTTGAGATCGTGGCTCACCGGATCCATGAACTGGAAGCGCTGGTAACCAACTTGCCCTTTCATCGCGCGCTTGTAATAGAGCTTCCGTTTCTGGGTCATATCGGTGACAACATTTCTCTGAAGATAGCCGGATCTTAGGCCGTACGTGTTGAAAGTCCGGTTATTGTCCTTATCGTAGTGCGGCTGAACAGAACCTTCCACCGAACCAAATGAAACCGACACTCCAAGCTGGTATGTGCCGCCCTTTCTCACCTTGCCCGCCACGAGAATCCCCGGGAGAATCTCAGAACCAAGGCCCGCCCCCCACTCAAGATCATCAATCGACTGATGATCCATAAACTCGGCATCACCAAGGAGCGTAAGGAATGTCGTTCCGAGCGGCCGTATTCCAATGTCTGCAACAAGGCGAGTGTCTCCCTTCTGGTATGCGGAGGTGCCCACAGCGCTCAGCGAAGCGAACCTGCAAGGCCGCGCCAGGAGACCGAGACTTACAGTGTTCGCACGGTTCATCTGAGCTGCGTCTCCGGTCGTCCACGAGTGACCAAATCCAACTGCGAATCCCTCGTCGCCAAACCCTGTCGCGAGGGAATACTGAGTCAGGGTCCTGTCTTCAAGCACGCTCCCGATCTGGACGCGCGTTTTGAATCGCTCAACGCCCAACCCGAGATGCGGAACCGCGCTTAGAAGCGCCCAGCGGCTTACGCCGTCGGTCTTGAGATTCTGATCCGTCCAGAAGAACTGCAGGTCCCGCCCGGGCAAGACCCCAAGGACCGCAGGGTTGACGTACGCGCCGGCTGCACCTCCGGCCGTACCGGGCGACTCCGTAAGGAAGTCCGCCTGCCCGTAGTAGGACGGAACCCATTGTGTCCCGCCGGCAGAGACCCGGCTCGAAACCGCCACAACTGACACCAGACACAGCAAGAAAAACGAAAATCGAGATAGACTCATCTGCTCCTCCTCCGTCAGGTTGACGACGCCTGGAAGCTCCTACGTGAACTTTGTTTTCCTATTACACGAAAAAACGTACGTTTTTGTTTCATCGAATCCATGCAAATGCAGCTACCGAGAAACCCCAGACTCCAATCCCTGTTCCGAGGAGCCCAAGATACAACATCTTCACTTGATCCTCAAGCGGCATAATAACGATCTAATTCCAGTCTTGACAGTGGAGACAAGTTCATACAGGAT
>JASEGR010000014.1 GCA_030017955.1 Candidatus Eisenbacteria bacterium | reverse complement strand
CATTTTGAAGGATCTGGCCCGTTCATCCATCCTGCTGCCGGGCCTCACGGCATTGAGATACAGATGGAAGAAGACCTCCGAGAGATTCTCTGGCGAATTGTTCGTATAGCTCAACGACTCCGTCGCCAGAATCGTCCCGTCACCGACATTCAAAGTAGCGTCGATTGTGTAGTGAACAGCCTGCTGCCACGCTCCCGCGCTCCCGGTCACAAGAAGAAGGCAGAGTGCGATAACACCCAGAAAAGCGCTTCTCTTCACAATATTCTCCTTTTCTCACATCCCCTTTCACTGGGACATTCCAAAAATACTAGTTTCAGACTCCATCACCTGTCAAGGATGATAGGCCTGAGATGCAAAGCAGCGCATCCAACAAACGTGCCTCTTGACAGATCTCCAAGAGAGTTTCAAAATTATGATTGAGTTGGAAAGATACCCGTGAGTTGCGGATGATTGAGGAGGAAATGTTGCCTATGCGTCAAGTAGATCGCCCGGGAGATTTTGGCTGATGAGGGTCAGACTGTGCGTATGAATCCTTCAACTGCGTACATCGTACTTGGCACTGTTGTCATCGCCATCGGTGGAATCGTGGCAACACTCGGGTGGAACCTCAGGTCCACTCAAAACACCAGGAAGATGCTAGCTGAAGCGAGGATCGCGGAAATCAAGACACGTCGTCAGGCCCTCCTTTCCGCTGTCGTTGCCGAGGTCGGTCACAACGAAAAGACATCTGCAGATCCCAGGTTCACTGAGCTGGACGATGCTAAGTTAATACATTTCACTGTCTACCAGCGTTTCAGGGCTGATGCGCTTTCTGGGGTTCTGGCAAGTGGGCTGTTTCTTCTGGAAGACGATCGGGAGTTTTTCGAAGCCGCAACGGATTTGTACGAAAGGATCAAGGATTTCGATCGACGCCTAGATACTACCGAAGACGAAATCCGTCGTGCTCCCGAAACCGCACAGATGTGGAGGATAAAGCTCCGCGATAGCTCACAGTTCGCCGGTTTGAAAGAGCGGCTGGGCAACATGAGGAGGCTCGTGGCAACAAACTACGGCTCGGGGGAAAATTGGGACACTTCCAGTGGGGACTAGACTCCTGTCAGTTCGGACCAACTCTGCTCATATGTAACTTGTAGATGCAACTGGTACGACTTGGCACTGGAAGGCCGACCGCCTTTCGGCGGCAGTTCACGGCGACGGATGAGCCATGTCGATTGGCAGAATACGGAGCCAGTAGCGCTGGGCATCCTCTGGCAGAGCTTTCTTGGTTTACTTGAACAGATTGGATTTGGCCGCACCGGGTGAACTTTGCGCTGCGAGTATGCATAAGGAAGACAAGGAATGTCCGAGAGAAAAATAGCTTCCATCGAATGTCAGATACCAGGAGGACTCTCTGAATTTGTGAGCATTGATTCAGATACGTCTCTACTGGATTGGGACATAGTTCTCTTTCGTCCGCACATACGCAATTTGGTTGGATCCCACAATGACTTCTATAAGGGCAAACCGTGTTTATCAGATGCCCGGTCTTTCCTACTGCGCGAGCGCGCAGAACACTGGCGGCGTGAGATACTCGACGCGATCCACTCCGGTAAGACGGTCATTGTCCTCCTGACGGAGCTTCATGAGGTGTATGTAGATACGGGGGAGCGTGAGCACTCTGGCACTGGTCGTAATCGGCAGACGACCAGCGTCGTTGAGTTATACAGTAATTATAGGTGTTTGCCCTTCGATCTGAATCCGATCAGCTCCAAGGGTTCCGCCATGCGACTTGCGAAAGAAAGTGACATTCTTTCGAGTTACTGGTCCGAGTTCGGAGGTTGCTCTTGCTACACGTTACGCATAGAAGGACATATCTCAAAGCCGCTCCTGATGACAAGGACTGGAGACAAGACTGTCGGCGCGCTGATGAAGGTCAAGGACTCGACTGGGGCACTCCTGTTACTTCCACATCTTGATATGGAGTCGGAAGATTTCTACAAGAAGACAAAAGGCGGAGGGTGGAAATGGACAACACTGGGTCAGCAATTTGGCCGCCGACTCCTCGGAGCAATCATCGAAATTGACAAATCCCTGAAGCAGTCGGAGGCCATCACTCCGACTCCCGAGTGGGCGATGACCACAGACTTCGACTTGCCCAAAGAAGCGAGGTTGAGGCAGGAGTTGTTGAAGACAGATGATCGCCTCGAGAGACTCCAACGACAAAGACAGACGATACGAGGGCAACTCGTTGATGAGGGAGTTCTCCGGCGGTTGCTTTTCGAAAAAGGGGCGCCGCTGGAAGATGCAATTCTTCGTGCCTTGAAGCTGCTGGGATTCTCTGCCAATAGATATAGAGACACCGAATCTGAATTCGACGCAGTCTTCGAAAGTCCTGAAGGGCGTTTCTTGGGTGAGGCAGAGGGCAAAGACAACAACGCGATTGGAATAGACAAGCTTCGTCAGCTTGAGATGAATATTCATGAGGATCTAGAACGCGAAGAAGTAGCTGAGCCCGCTAGGGGCGTTCTTTTCGGCAACGCGTATCGCATATTGGCACTAGACGACAGAAAGACATTCTTCACCGAGAAGTGCCTAAAGGCAGTGAAGCGCAGTGGTACGGTCCTTGTAGAGACACCGGATTTGTTCAAGGTTGCTCAGTACCTTTCAGGAGAGGCAGATCGGGCTTATGCCCAAGAATGCCGGAAAGCTATGTTGGAATCTTCCGGTCATATCGCACGGTTTCCTCCACCGCCACAGCTCGCCATGGCCAAACCGACGATTAAGGAAGTCAGCGGGAGTGGATGACGGCCGTACCACAATCGATCGCTCGTATGGATGGTCGATAGCCGCCGCAGAGTTGGGGCGAGGACATTTGCTGGTCTAACGTTCACCCCTGATGTGAGATGCCCTGCCTCGGCGTCTGACCTCTCCTCAACGGAAGCCAGGGTGTCTGGCCCATGCAACTCCGCGGTGTTCTATCACACAGAGAACTTGTTGATCGGATGATGTTCACCTTGCCTTCCCTGACCGAACGTGGCAGGATATTAGCATGGCGATAACCAAGAGAAACGAAGCTTACTTTGAAACCAGACTTGGTCGAATTTACTGCGTCGATTCTCTGGAGTTCATGCGCACAGAAATTGGCGATGCCTCGGTCGATCTCATCATGACGAGTCCCCCGTTTGGGCTCGTGCGCAAAAAGGCCTACGGCAATGTGGACGCCGAGAGCTATGGGACTTGGTTCCACCCTTTTGGACTCGAATTCCACCGTATCCTGAAGCCTAATGGCTCACTTGTGATAGACATCGGAGGCGCTTGGAATAAAGGGCAACCCACGCGGAGTCTCTACCACTTCGAACTGCTGATCATGCTGTGCAAAGACCTGGGCTTCCATTTGGCGCAGGAAATTTTCTGGTGGAACCCCTCAAAGCTTCCAACTCCTGCCGAGTGGGTTACGGTTCGCAGAGTCCGCGTGAAGGATGCTGTGAACTGCGTCTGGTGGCTGTCGAAAACGCCTTGGCCGAAAGCAAGCAATCGCCGTGTGCTCCTTCCCTACAGCGACTCAATGAAGAACCTACTCAAGAATGGATACAAGGCGAAGAAACGACCGAGCGGCCACGACATCAGTACCAAGTTCAATATCAATAACAAGGCATCAATCCCACCCAATCTCCTGGCCGTCCCGAACACGGAAAGCAACTCCCATTACCTGCGGTATTGCAAGGAGAAGGGACTTCCTCAGCATCCGGCCCGTTTTCCGGGCGACGTGCCGGAGTTCTTCATCCGCATGCTCACCGATCCCGGAGAGATAGTCTTCGATCCCTTTGCAGGGAGTTGCGTTACTGGCGAAGTAGCCGAACGGCTGAAGCGGAAATGGATCTGTTGCGACAGTGTCGAAGAATACCTCGCCGGAGCATTAGCCCGTTTCGAAAACGGGGACCCGACCCTTTTTCCTGAGATGCCTCAGAACAGACACGTCAGAGAGATTTGCTATAAAATATTCCATCCTTCAGCCATGTGGGACCGGCTGGAATATGATCCACTGCCGGTACACGGTGGGCGGACGCGAAAGCTCGGGTCGAAAGTCAGACACCCCGACTCGGAGAGCAAGAGCAAACCCACGTTTGTCCGAGAGCGGGTTGCGAAGCCTAGGGGGAAAGCTCATTCGAGGGCGAATGCCGGAACGAAATCATCAACCAAATTCAAGAAGCGAAGTACAAGAAAGAGAGCCTGAGCCGTGCCAGCAATTGATCCCCCACGACTTGTCAATGCTATCCTCGACGCCTTTCAGGACTCGGGGGCATCCGGTATCTTTGTGTCATCACTACGTGAGCATCCTCGTAGATTTGTCGTGGAAACTGAAACTTGTGGAATAGAAGTGTGGATCTATGTCTGGACACTCACTCACGGCGGCAGGCCCAGTCTTCCCGATGAATACCGAATCCAGATGACGACCGTCTCCTCGCCCCTGCCATTGAATCCCAGAGGTCCTACCTTGCTTCTCGGATATGAACCGAACTTGAAAATGTTCACGGGTTTTGATCTGACCCGTCACCGTACATTCACTGCCGGTTCACCGTCTGTTCAGATCAGCATCAAATCCATTTACAGGGCTCTCGAGGACGGTCTCGCGTTTGATAGAAAGAGCAACCAAGAGATTGCTGTCGCGATCCGTCCAGATCAGATGCTTAACTACATGGCTAATGCCGAAGACCTTCACCGCTTGGGCAAGAACGCTGCAATGTACAGCCTGTTGTCTAGGGCGTCGGCGCTTGAGAGAATCACAACCGAAGAGATCAAGAAACTTACGCCAAAACGTCGGAGAATCCTCGCCACTGTGAACCGATGGGCACGATCAGCGTGCTTTCGCCAGCAGGTTCTCTCTGCCTACGGCAACAGATGCTCAGTTACGCGGATGCAGCTGCGTCTTGTCGATGCTGCCCACATCATGCCGGTTGAGGTAGAAGGGACAGCGGACGAGGTGCGCAACGGTATTGCTCTATCACCGACCTACCATCGGGCGTTTGATGGCGGCCTCATATACCTCGATGACCAGTATGTTATGAGAATCAATTCGGAACGGGAATTGCAGCTTGTGACACTTGATCTTAGCGGTGGAGTCGATGACTTTAGGCACTACCTTGACAAGCGAATTCACCTGCCCCCAGACAGGAGGCAATGGCCTGACATCAACATGATCCGAAAGGCTAACAAGTACCGACGTATTTGTAGGTAACCGGGTTCTGAGATTCACTTTGACCTGACGTCTGCCCGGGTATCAGATTATTACGGTAACGGTCTGAATAGAACGTCGGTGACTCAACAACTGGTTTCACATGGTCGTCGCTCACGCATCGGTAACTTAACCCCAACGTCATCCCCAGGAGTAGGTTCTTAACGAGTTGAATCTCCTGTTGTGAGGAAGTCTTCTGGTAGCTTAGGGCGCGACTGCTCGGGTGATATTTTCATCAACGATACTGAGACGTGCCCAGTGCCAGAAGTCTCTTCTTAGAGCTGAAGAGGCAGTCACTCATCGCGGCGAGCGAACCACTCATTCAGCGGATAGCCGAGCATTGAGAAACTCACCGCTGGAAATCTTCGACCAGTATCGCGACCGCGTCAAATCGATCCCGCAAACATTTCTTGAATCGCCTGGCAGTAGCCCCCAGTTCGATCGGTGCGTCGTGAGAACCAAAGCTGGCTTGCTATATGTAAACAATATGACATCCCGCGCCAGCTTGAGCGTGAATATCGTACACACCCGACCAGGAAAAATTGTGGGACTTTGAGAATTACCCGACTGACAAACTGCGTGGACAAATTGACAGCTGGAGGATAATATCCGGGAAATTGTACAAGCGGCGGTTGGATGCTTTCCGGTGTAAGAGATTCAATTGCGGAAAGGAGGAAATCATGAAGAAGTACGGTGCAGAGTTCTTCGGAACATTCTGGCTTGTCCTTGGCGGATGCGGGAGCGCAGTACTGGCAGCTGCATTTCCGGATTTGGGTATCGGCTTTCTTGGAGTTGCGCTAGCCTTCGGCTTGACGGTACTGACGATGGCTTATGCTATCGGGCATATATCGGGCTGCCATCTGAATCCGGCGATCTCCATAGGGCTATGGGCCGGCGGCCGGTTTCCTGGGAAGGAAGTAATTCCCTACGTTGTTTCCCAGGTCCTGGGAGCGATTGTCGCGGGGGCATCCTTTTCATTATTGCCGCCGGGAATGCAGCCTTTGATATGACCGCCGGTTTCGCTTCGAACGGCTACGGTGTTCACTCGCCAGGTGGGTATTCGCTGCTTGCGGCTCTTGTGACTGAAGTTGTAATGACCATGATGTTCCTGCTCGTCATTATGGGCGCAACTGATAAACGTGCGCCACAAGGCTTCGCCCCAATTGCAATTGGCCTGTGTCTCACCTTGATTCACCTGATCAGTATTCCTGTCACTAATACTTCGGTCAATCCTGCACGCAGTACTGGCGTAGCCGTGTTTGCCGGAGGGTGGGCTTTGGGGCAATTGTGGCTTTTCTGGGTAGCCCCGATCGTGGGTGGTATCATAGGTGCAACGATCTATCGGCTGATCGGCGGCAAGGAGAACTGATTGACGAAGCCTGCACTACTGAGGTTGGCACGCCCGCTGGTGCGCGGCCTTTGGGATCTTCAATCCGATTTGGGCGAGTGCTTTGTCAACCGGCAACTGCGCAAATGGCGGCTCAAGCGATTCAATGACACTGATCCGGGTTGCCTTTTCGAGGATTTCTTCGGCCAGCTGTTCTTTCTCTTTTTCCGACGGCTCACCAAGGTAGTTGGCGATAAGCTCGTTTACTCTGAGTCGCGCGAGGGCGTAAACCATACCGTCGGCTCTGTAGCAGGACACCGCCTCCTTGAATAGAGCTTTGGCATCGTCATAGTCTTCCTGCCACACAGCATGGAGGGCTGCCTCGTAGTAGTCGTCCCCCTTTTTTGACGTCTTCGTTACATGGATTGGCCTGGAGAAAAAATCTGACCTATCCGCCATCCGACCTCCATCTTGCACTGTGCGAAATCAGAGAATGCGATGGACCTGGCTCTGGTGGGCGCGTTCAAACCCAGGCGGTCCGCGCGTACTACTCCCTGCGTTACAAGAATGTCTGTGAATGAAACCTGGCCTACATTCTCTATTCAGATATTTCGTTCAATTGAAGGAAAACAGGAGAGTTTTTTCGGATTCCTGGTGCAGGTTGGCGAAGAAAGATGACGACTAGGCGGTGACCGTGGGGCGCAGAGCCGCAGTAGAATCGTCCGGCCAGTGCCAGGTTCCTTGAGGCAGAATCAGAATGGGAGTTTCAAACCGGAGAATCCTCCGACACCGACTCCGAAGTAAATGAGATTGTATTTTATGTCGAGCGGGACGCCGAGCTCAAAAACAAGGGACTTGGGGAACCACGGATTTAGTTGAGCTTCGCCGGAGGTCGAGACCTTAGTACCGGCAAATAGAGCCCAGGTGACTCTTGTGGGAAGGTCGCTGAACGAGACTCCCTTTCTCCTGTCTCGCCAATCAGGACCATACGCGCCATTGATGCCGCCGTAAATGTCCAAATCACCCCATGTCTTGCCGACCATGCCCGCGACCATCGGAGAAAGCTGCGCCCTTCCGACAAGATAGGTGACCGACGGGGCAACTGCGAAATCGACTGGCATTCCTCTGAGAGCGAATCTGACCTTTCCGTTTACTCCCACGCCGTACTGGATGACCTGAACACCAAAGTCGGCGTTGTCACTCACTCCAACCTGATAGAGTGCGCCTGCAGTAAGCGGAGGCGTGTAATCGTCGCTTTTTGCACTCTTTCTGTCCTTCTCGGAAACATAGGTTGGGAGATTCAGGAAAACTGTACCCGATGTCTTTCCCCTGCCGACGGTCCTTGTGCTTTGAAAAGTTCCGAAGAAGCATCCCTGTAGGAGCGGCAACAGTGCAAACAGAATCACACACCACAGATTCCTGGCCATGCTTCTGCGAGAGCTCACCTCAAGTCCTTTCTTCATAGAGAGGAAACTTCTTGGAGAAACTCTGGATATCCTTTTTCACTTCTTCAAGGACAACCGGATCACCCACGTTTGCGAGAGTATCGCAAATAAATGTGCCGATCCTCTCCATCTCCGCTTCTTTCATTCCCCTGGTGGTCACGGCAGGCGTGCCTATGCGTATTCCACTTGCCACCGTCGGGGGCTGCTCGTCAAAAGGCACAGTGTTCTTGTTCACGGTTATGCCAACAGCCTCAAGCACTCTTTCCGCATCTTTCCCCGTCACGCCATTTGCTTTCAGATTCACAAGCATCAGATGATTGTCAGTCCCTCCGGAAACGATGTGGAATCCTCTCTTCTTTATTGTCTCGCAAAGGGCTGAGGCATTCGAGACAATCTGCTTCTGATAGGCCTTGAACGAGTCTGCCATCGCCTCCTTGAAACAAACCGCCTTGGCAGCAACCACGTGCATTAGCGGTCCGCCCTGCATGCCCGGAAAGTTGCTCTTGTCGATTGCTTTTGCATGCTTCTCTTTACAGAGAATGAATCCTCCTCTTGGGCCGCGCAGTGTTTTATGCGTGGTGCTCGTGACAGCATCGGCATACGGAACCGGGCTTGGGTGAATTCCTGCAGAGATGAGGCCGGCTATGTGCGCCATGTCAACGACCAGATATGCTCCAACTTCATCAGCGATTTCTCTGAACTTCGGAAAATCTATGATCCTGGGATAGGCGCTTGCTCCTGCTATGATAAGTTTCGGCTTGTGTTCGAGGGCAATTTTTCTCAGCTCGTCATAATCTATTCTTTCGGTCTCCTTCGAAACTCCATAGTGGACTACCTTGAAGAATCTCCCGGAGAAGTTGACCGGGTGCCCGTGAGTGAGGTGCCCTCCGTGCGAAAGATTCATTCCCAGAATGGTGTCACCCATGTTGAGGAACGCAAAATACGTGGACATGTTCGCCTGGGAGCCAGAGTGAGGTTGAACGTTGGCGTGCTCGGCCGAGAAGAGTCTCTTCACGCGTTCGATGGCGAGAGTCTCGGCAACGTCTACGAACTCGCACCCGCCGTAGTATCTCTTTTTCGGATAACCCTCGGCATACTTGTTTGTCAAGGGCGAGCCGAGCGCTTCAAGCACGGCTTCGCTCACAAAATTCTCTGAAGCTATGAGCTCGAGCGTTCCCCTCTGCCGTCCGACTTCACCCAGGATTGCACTCGCTATTTCCGGATCCGTTCGCTCAAGATTGGCCATCTTGTTTGTTGTTGGCACAGCTTCTTTCTCTCTCATAGGACTTGATCTTTCCGATTCTTCTCCCATGGCGCTCGCCCAAGAAACCAGCTTCGAGCCACACTTTCAAGATGCGTTTCGCTTTCTCGGCGTCGGTCCTCATTGCTGCCAGAACCAGGACATTCGAATCGTTATGTTCTCTTGAAAGTTTCGCGATTTCTTCATCCATGCACAGCGCCGCTCTCACTCCCGGAACTTTGTTTGCGACGATTGACATTCCTATTCCGGTTTTGCAGATGAGAATGCCCCTTTCCCACTTCCCCGAGGCCACTCCTTCGGCAACAGGAAATCCGTAGTCAGTATAATCAACCGACTGCTCTCCTTCGGGTCCGAGGTCGGACACCTCGTGCGAAAGCGAGAGAAGGAAAACTCTGAGGGCTTCCTTAAGCTTGATCCCCTGATGGTCTGCTGCTATTGCTATCTTCATCTTATCTCGAAGCCTTCGCATAGCTTGGCGACTGAACGTAAGCAAGCCATCCATGCTTGTCTTCGACTTTTCCATCTATTATGCCGAAGAAGGCTTCCTGAATCCTCTTGGTTACAGGCCCCCTTCCGCCCTTGCCGATTACGATCTTGTCAATGGAATTTATGGGGGTCACTTCTGCCGCGCTCCCTGTGAAGAAGACCTCGTCCGCAATATAGAGAAATTCCCTCGGAATGGGTTCCTCGCGGACTACATATCCCATTTCCTTCGCGAGCACCATGACGGAATCTCTCGTTATTCCCAGAAGAATCGACGCCCCCATCGGAGGAGTGAATATCTCACCCTTCCTCACAACGAATATGTTCTCGCCGGAACCTTCACTCACATGTCCTGCCGGGTCAAGTGCGATCCCCTCACTGTAGCCGTCAACCAATGCGTCCATCTTTATGAGCTGCGAGTTCATGTAGTTCCCGCCGGTTTTCGCTAGGGCCGGGAAAGTGTTCGGTGCCATTCTGTCCCACGAAGAGACGCGCACGTCCACGCCCTTTTCAGTGGCGTCTTGTCCCAGGTATTTTCCCCACGGCCAGACGGCAATTGCAACATCGACCGGGCAATTCACCGGGTTCACGCCAAGCTCTCCGAATCCCCTGTAAACGAGCGGTCTTATGTAACACTCTTCAAATCCATTCGCCTTGATCGTTGCCTTGACAGCCTCTTCAATTTCGTCTTTCGAGTAAGGAATTTCCATTCTGTAGATTTTGCACGAGTCGAACATCCTGTCTGTGTGAGCATCAAGTCTGAAGACCGCGGGGCCTTTCGGTGTTTTGTAGCATCTTATGCCTTCGAAAATGCTCGAGCCGTAGTGGACAACGTGGGAGAGAATATGGATCTTTGCATTGTCCCAGTCAACCAGCGTGCCGTTCATCCAGATTTTGCTTGCTTTTTCCATGCTCCCTTCTCTCCTTTCCCATCCTTTTCCCGAACCATTCTGGTCAGAAGCTCGAGAGACTTATTCACAAGACTCTCAATCATTGTTAACGATTCCTCATAAGCTCTCTCTTGCCCTCCTGCCGGATCAACAATATCCCGTCGAGAGGGCACACAGCCACCGCAGAATTCGCTCAGAAGGAATGCTCTTGTCTTTGCCCCGGGAACCAGTTCAATTACCCTCTCAACATGTGACTCGTCCATCCCCAGAATCACATCAGAGCCTTCGATAAGCTCCTTCGTAAGCGGAGCTGATCTGTGCCCGGAAAGGTCGATTTGTCTTCTCTTCGCGACCTCTAAGGCAATTGGAGGGACCGTACTTCCAAGAGCAGCTATCGTTCCGCAAGACCTGACTTCAACTTCCTTGATCCTGCGCTCGGAACAGAGCTTCCTAAGAATACCTTCGGCAATCGGACTTCTGCATGTATTCCCAGTACAGACAAAAAGGACTTTCAACGTTCGCATTTTTCCGGCAGTTATCCTAAGTCCCTGTATGCCTGCTGTCAAGGAGAAAGCAGGCAAATCCCCTTGCGTCAATGACTATGCAGAGTGCCTTGACTGCTTGAGGAGCGCCGTAATCCTCTGCGCGGGAATCGCTCCTTCTCTGATGATTGATGGAGGCGAGATTCTGACGTCCACAACTGTCGAGGCGAGAGCCTGCGGGGATATTCCTCCGTCAATCACAAGGTCGATTCCGGTCTCGAAATTCCTGAGAACCTCCTTGCATGTACGCGGGGGAGTAGAGCCGGACACATTAGCGCTGGTCGAGACCATTCCTTCACCAAGCAATTCGAGAATCGAGAGGCAGAGCTTGCTTGATGGCTGCCGGAGCGCTATCCCGTCTCTTTCTCTTACCTCGGAGGGAAGGTCATCCTGCGGAGAGAGAATGAGACTCAGAGGCCCGGGCCAGAAACCTTTCATAAGGGCTTCTGCTTCCGGAGTCACGGCTTTCACGTATCGCGATACCCAGTCTCGTTCTCCCACGAGCAGAATAAACGGCTTTTTTGCATCCCTTTTCTTGAGCGCGATGATTCTCCGGATCGCGTCTGTCATCGAGAGAGATGCGCTTAGACCGTAGAGGGTGTCCGTCGGAAGCGCGAGAACTCCGCCGGTCCTAAGAACAGAGACAGCTCTCTCTATTGCCTCTGCTTCCGGTGCTTCGGGGTCGGCCTTGATTACTCTTGTCTGTGGTGTCTGAGCGCGAGTCATGTCTGGAGACCGCAATCGGCGATAGAAAGACTAGAATCCCATTTCATCCCACGAAGAGTTCTTCAACTTCTCCCTGAATCGTACAAGCTTCTTCTCCAGCTTCTCATCTTCGAGCGAGATTATTTCGATCGCGAGCAATGCAGCATTTCGTGCTCCTGCTTTTCCAACCGAGACTGCCGCAACCGGAATACCGGACGGCATTTGAACCGTCGAGAGAAGTGAATCAAGTCCGCCGAGTGATGCATCGAGAGGAACACCGATGACAGGAAGCGTGGTTTCAGATGCGATCGTCCCTGCAAGGTGCGCAGCCATCCCCGCGCCTGCAATGATTACCTTTATTCCCCTCTCTCTGGCCGAGATGGCATATTCTCTTACTTTTCCGGGCGACCTGTGGGCCGAGGCAACCATCTCCTCAGCCCTCACCCCAAAATGCGTCAGAACCCTCCTGCACTCTTTCATAACGGTCCGGTCAGACTTGCTGCCGTAGACAATTCCAATTGGAGGCCGAGCCATTTGCCTCACCCCTTCCTCAGATTGAGCTGCGCTTCTCTGTCAATCCCTCTTCCGGCAATGTCGGTCCTGCAAAACGCTCCTTTGAAACTGATCTTTGAGCAGGCTTCATAGGCATTCTTCTGAGCTTCAAACAGGGTCTTCCCTTTTGCGCAAACGGAAAGAACTCTTCCGCCTTTCGTCACGGTTTTTCCTTTTTCAAGTCCCGTTCCGGCGTGCAGGACAAGCGCACCCCCTCGTTCTGCTTCCTCAATCCCATCGATGGGAAATCCCGTGGAATAGCTCCCAGGGTAGCCACCTGATGCAATCATAACTGCCACACAGAATCCATCTTCCCATGTCAGGGATTGCGGCAGCCCCTTTCCCTCAACGACGGCATCCAGAACGTGAAGCAAGTCATCCTTAAGGAGAGGGAGGATCGCCTGTGCCTCCGGATCTCCGAGTCTGCAATTGTATTCAAGTACCCGAGGACCGGACTTGGTGAGAATAAGCCCACAGTATATGACGCCCTTGTAGCAGACTCCATCTTCCCTTAGTCCCGCCACGGTTCTTGAGAGAATCTCATAGACTTCCTTTTCAAGCTCACCTGACTCGGCAAAGTGAAAAGGCGCGTAGGCGCCCATGCCGCCGGTGTTCGGCCCTCTGTCGCCATCAAACGCCCTTTTGTGATCTTGAGAAGGGACAAGAGGAAGGAATATCTCTCCATCAGTGAGAGCAATTATCGAAACTTCTTCCCCTTCAAGGAATTCCTCAATCACGATTCTATTTCCAGAGGTCATGAATTTCTTCTCCACCATCATGTGACGGATCGCATCTCTGGCTTCGTCCGGAGATTCCGCGACGACTACTCCCTTGCCGTAAGCAAGACCATCTGCCTTGACCACAGTCCTGCCGCGATTCCCCGCCAGGGCCCCCAGAGCTTCTTCGTACGAATCGAAGACCTGAAACTGGGCAGTCGGTATGCCGTGCCTTTTCATGAATTCCTTCGCGTACACTTTGCTTCCTTCAAGGCGCGATGCCTCTTTGGTGGGCCCAAAAGCCCTGAGCCCTGCTTCGGTGAATCTGTCAACAATTCCCATTACAAGAGGTTCTTCCGGGCCGATGAAGGTTAAGTCAATCTCCCTCTCTCTCGCGAATTGAACAAGAGAACCGGTATCGTTAGCCGCGATTTTCACACATTCTCCCAGCTTTGCCATGCCGGCATTTCCCGGCGCAAAGTAGAGCTTCTCAACAAGCGCGCTCTTCGATAGCAGCCACGAGACAGCATGTTCCCGTCCACCACCGCCGACAACGAGAAGTTTTTTCTTTTTCATCAGGACTCGTTTGAAACAAACGTCAATGCTGCTTCTGGCATGACATATACCAGAGATTTTTCGGGGAGTGAAGCAGTCGCTTTCTCTATGACTTCTTCAGGACTTTTTGCAGATTCCATTCGCATTAACGCGACAACATCGCTGTCAAGTTCCGAGAGAAGCACAATGCTGCATCTTTCGGCTTTGTCAAGAGTTGCCAGTGCAGTGTGGCCGTTCAGAGTATATTCCTGCATCAACGACTCCCTGATCTGACCTGAGTTCGCAAGTTGAAAGTACGGGAGGAATGCCTCTGAACCGATTCCTTCACTGCATTCAGCCACCAAGACGAGCGTGCCCCCCTCTTTGACAGACTGAAACGCATGGTGCAATGCCTTGTGAGCCTGGATAAAGTTCATGTCTTTTGGAAATCCTCCGCAGCTTGCAACCACCATGTCTGCTTTTCTTTTCAGCTTCGTTGAGAAAACCTCCATGACCTTCTTGCTTCCATCTCTGTGCGCCGTCTCAACGTTGCCGCAGAAGAACCGCGCAATGCGCCCTTCTGCGTTCGTTATTGTGTTTACAAGAAACGCCGGCTTCGCGAATCTTACCGCTTCTATCATGTCTTCGTGCACGGGATTCCCATCCAAAATACCGGTCATCGAGGTGCCGCCCCTTCCCTTCTCGCCGCTCACGGTTAGTTTGTGGTTTGCGACAATGCTCTCCTTCGAAGCAATGCCTGGAAGAAAGGTCTTCCTTCCGCCAGTGAATCCGGCAAAGTAGTGGAAGGTTATTGAACCGGTGAGTATGAGTCCGTCCGCGTCCGCCGCTATTTTGCTCACCGTGACGGGGGGTTCCGCGCGACGTCATCCCCAGCGTAACCATGGATGATAGGTCGCCAGCGTCATGTTGAACCACCTTGTATTCTTTTCTCACCTCAGGGGTCAGGAGCCTGCCGAGTTCATCATCGGTTGCCTTCACGTGCATTCCGTTTGCGACAAGAAGAGAAATATCAATCTTGCTCTTTGCCCACGTTTTCAGATACTTCACGAGAAGCGGAATGAATTCGGTTGTTCCCGCAGACCGGGTCTTGTCAGGGACAATAATGGCGAGCTTCTTCTTGCCTGCAGCAAAATCCTTTAGAGGCGCGCTGCCTATTGGCGAATCAAGTGAGGCAGTGAGTGCTTCCTCGAGGTCAAGGATTGGCTCAAGCGGCCTTGGTTCGATTTTCTCAATTTTCGCATCCGGCGGAAGCTCAAGATTTCTGACTCCTTTGCCGTACTTGAACTTCATGAGTCTCTCCTTTTCCTCAAGGTTTTGAAAGCTCCTCTCTGAGAATCCTGTTCACAAGCTCGGGGTTTGCCATGCCCTTCGAGAGTTTCATTGTTTGCCCTACAAGAAATGTGAATGATTTCGACTTTCCTCCAAGGTATTCCGTGACAATCTCCTGATTCTCCTTCAAGACGCACAATATGAATTCTCTGATTTGTTCTTCATCGGTCACCTGGACAAAACCTTTCTCTTCTACTATCGACCTCGGTCCTTTTCCGGTCTTTGCCATCTCTTCAAAGACAGTCTTGGCAATCTTTCCGCTTATGGTCCCGTCCTTGAGAAGGAGGATTAGCTCGGAAAGAGAGTGACTCGAGATTGGGCAGGAGCTGATATCACCGGCTTTCTCGGAGACTATTCTCAAGACTTCGGTCATTATCCAGTTGCTTGCGGTCTTTGCATCACCGCACTCTGAGACTACCGCTTCATAATAATCAGCAAGCGATCTCACGGACGTGAGGAGCCAGGCATCGTGCTGCGGCAGTCCGTACTGCCTGATGAATCTCTTCCGTCTTTCATTCGGAAGCTCCGGGAGGCCCTTCCTGATCTCTTCAACCATTTCACCGCTTATGACGAGTGGAAGCAGATCCGGCTCGGGGAAATATCTGTAATCGTGCGCCTCCTCCTTGCTGCGCATCGGGAGGCATACCTCTTTCACCGGGTCCCAGAGAAGTGTTTCCTGCTTCACCCTTTCTCCCCGTTTCAGAAGCTCTATCTGCCTCTCGATTTCGAAACTCAGGCCTTTCTCAACTCCTTTGAAGGAGTTTATGTTCTTTATCTCTGATTTTGTGCCCATTTCCCGCTCACCTTTGAGTCTGACGGAGACATTCGCGTCACACCTCAGACTCCCCTTCTCCATGTTTCCATCGCAGACTTCGAGGAACTCAAGGAGCTGCTTCAGAGACAAAAGATATGAATGTGCCTCTTTCGGCGAGCGGATGTCAGGCTCAGTCACTATCTCAATGAGGGGAACTCCACACCTATTAAGGTCGACAAATGTAAACTGCTCATCTTCGTCTTTTTCCGGATGAAATGATTTGCCGGCATCTTCTTCCAAATGAATCCTCTTCAAACCTATTGTCCTCGCTTCTCCGTCGACCTCGGCCTCCAGGATTCCATTCTCAGCAAGCGGTTTCTCATACTGTGAAATCTGATAGCTTTTGGGAAGGTCGGGATAGAAATAGTTCTTTCTTGCAAAGATGCTCTCTTTCCTGATGGTAGTTGAAGCTGCAAGCGCCACTCTGATCGCAAGTTCGACAGCTTTCTCGTTCAGGACCGGAAGTACTCCAGGATGACCAAGACAGATAGGGCACACCTGCGAGTTTGGCGGCTCACCGAAATTTGTCCCGCACGAGCAGAATAGCTTAGACTGTGTCAGAAGTTGCGCGTGGATTTCGAGCCCGATTATTGCTTCGTACTCACTTGAACTGTTTTTCAAGCTCCGGCCTCTTGTTGTGAAATCCGCACTTCTCGGAAAAATTATATGCAATCCTGAATATCAATTCTTCGGAAAATGAAGGCCCAATCGCCTGAGTTCCTACGGGAAGGCCTTCGGCTGAGAACCCGGAAGGAAAAGAGATCGAAGGTATGCCGCTCAGGTTGACCGCAAGAGTGAAAATGTCCGAGAGGTACATTGAAAGCGGATCGACGAGCTTCTCTCCAAACCCAAATGGAGGTGTCGGCGACGTGGGCATAAGAACGGCATTGACCTTCTTGAAAGCCGCCTCGAAATCAGCTTTTATCAGAGTTCTAACCTTCTGCGCCCTCAGATAGTATTCGTCGTAATAGCCGGAGCTCAGAGCATAAGTGCCAAGCATGATCCTTCTTTTCACTTCTCTCCCGAAGCCTTCTGTTCTCGTTTTGTCGTACATGTCGGAAATATCACTGTAGTGCGCAGCCCTTTTTCCATACCTGATACCGTCATATCTGGCAAGATTCGAAGATGCTTCTGCGTTCGCGACAAGATAGTAGCTTGCAACTGAATACTTGAGATTTGGAAGCTCAATCCGCTCAGCCCTGGCGCCCAACGACTCAAGAGCCGAGACTGCTTTTTCAAAGCAGCTCGACACTTCCTCGTTGACCCCTTCTTCAAGGAAGCTCTCCGGGATTCCAAACTTCACGCCGTCGAGCCCCTTCTTTATCTCCTCCATTGAAACCGGCCTGGTCAGAGTCGAAGATGTTGAATCCATGGGATCATAGCCGGAAATAAGGTTGAAGACAGTCGCACAGTCCTCAATGTCACGCGAAAAGATTCCTATTTGGTCGAGTGACGATGCAAATGCAACAAGTCCGTACCGCGAAACAGCGCCATAAGTTGGCTTAAGACCAAACAGGTTTGTGAACCCTGCCGGCTGCCTGACTGAACCGCCTGTGTCCGAACCAAGCGCGACGGTGGCCATTCCGGCGGAAACCGCTGCCGCCGAGCCTCCGGATGAACCTCCCGGGACTTTGTCGAGATTCCAAGGGTTTCTGGTCGGGAAGAACGCCGAATTCTCGGTCGATGAGCCCATTCCGAACTCATCAAGGTTGGTCTTTCCAATCAGGATTGCTCCGGCCGCCTTGAGTCTCTGGACAGCCGTTGAATCATACGGAGGAATGTAGCCCTCGAGGATTCTTGATGCGCAGTTGGTTTCGATTCCCTTCGTGCAGATGTTGTTCTTTACGGCGACAGGCACCCCAGAGAGAAGCCCGTCACTTGCGCTGACAGAACCTCTGTCGATTGCCCTTGCAGCGCTGATCGCCTGCTCCGTAATGGCACTCAGGTATGCCCGGACCCTGCAATCGAATTTCCCGATTCTGCGCGCGGATGCGCCTACCACGTCCTCGGCTCCAATATTCCGGCTCTTGAGAAGCTCTCTGATGCTGTGGGCCGGCAGATAATGAATATCTTCATTCATGGCAGAATGGATCTCTTTACACGACCCTCGGGACCTTAAAGCATCCTTTCCCGGAATCTGGAGCAAGCCGTATCGCCTCGCCTTCCGGAAGTGAGGGTTTCGGCTCGTCGCTTCGCACGTGAGGGACAGGCTTATGAACGTAAGAGGTCGGCGGGATCGATCCAACATCAAGCTTGGAAATCATCTCCATGTACTCAAGAACAGAATTCAGTTCCTTGACAAGTTGCTCAATTTCCTCGCCGGTGAAGGAGATTTTTGCAAGCCGGGCGACATGAATCACATCTTTGGTAGAGACTGCCATCTAGAATCTCCCTCTGTAAGCGTAACCGACCAAGTCGCCAACGACGAGAACCTCTTTCGGAATTTCCCGGGCGAATCTTGATATCACTCCATCCGACTTAGTCCATTTCCTTCCCACTGCTGAGAAAAGGTACACTTTCTCTTTTGCTCTCGTCAGCGCAACGTGAAAAAGCCTTCTCTCCTCCTCGAGTTCATGCTTTTCAAGAAGAGAGGAAGCATGCGGGAAGATGCCCTCTTCGACTCCGGCGATAAAAACGACCGAGAATTCAAGCCCTTTCGCACAATGTACAGTCATCAGGCTCACTCTGTCACTACTTTCCTCCCATGTATCGACATCAGACATAATCGAAAGCTCCTGGAGAAACAAGATCAGATCGCGCGTCTCGCTATCTTGGTCCCATTTCTCAGCCGCCCTTAAGAGCTCTTCGACGTTCTCAAGCCTCTCCTCCCCCTCTTTCGAAACATACTCAAGATAACCGGTACTCTCGACCACGGCTTTCATGAGGCCGCAGACACCTTCGTTGCCGTGTGCAGCGAGGCCGTCAACCAGACCGACGAAGGACCCGATTGCCTTTTTGGCTTTCTCTCCAATGCCATCAACAGAGCGAACCTGCCTCAGGGCTTCAAAGAGCAGAATATTCTTCTCCTTGGAAAACTCCTTCAGCTTCTGAATAGTTGTCTTTCCGATGCCTCTCTGCGGGACATTCAATACCCTTAGAAGGCTTACGTCATCAAGCGGGTTGGCGATGATTCTCAGATATGAAATGAGGTCCTTCACTTCTTTTCTTTCGTAGAAGGAGAGCCCGGCAACTATTTCATAGGGTATCCTGCTCTTGAAGAGCGCATTCTCAATCGCCCTGGATTGGGCGTTGGTTCTGTAGAGAATTGATATCTGGCCGAAGCTTCTGTGCCTGGACCATTCGTCCCGGACCTTTCCAGCAATGCATTCTGCCTCCTGGTCTCCATCATTCACTATGAAGAGCGAAACCGGCTCCCCTTCTTCATTCTTAGTCCACATGGACTTGCCTTTTCTTTTGCTGTTGTTGCGTATCACTTCTTTCGCTGCCAGGACTATCTTCCGGCTTGACCGGAAATTCTCCTCGAGTCTGACCACTTTCGCACCGGGAAACTTCTCTTCAAAAGACAGAATATTTCCGAGCTCAGCACCTCTCCATCCGAAAATGGACTGGTCGTCATCACCTACCGCACAGACATTCCTGTGGATGTGCGAAAGCTTCCGGATCAACTCAAACTGAATGCAGTTCGTATCCTGGTATTCATCAACGAGGACATGCTTGAAGCGCTGCGCATAATCGTCCTTTACGGCTGGAACCTGATCGAAAAGTGAAACGGTCGCAAGCAGGATATCATCGAAATCGAGAGCATTTCTCGCAAGAAGTGCTTTGTCATATGCCCTGTATATGGCTGCAATATCTTTCTCATACTGGGTAGATGCGATTCTCAGGTATTCCTCATGAGAGACAATGGCGTTCTTTGCCGAGCTTATCCTGTCCCCAACGACCTGAGGACTGTACACCTTTGACGGGAGACCGAGGTTAGAGATGATCTCGTCCAGAACCGAAAAGCTATCCTTCCGGTCATAGACAACAAAATTGGGTCTGAGGCCAATTCTTGATGCATGGGCCCTCAGGATTCGAAGGCAGATTGAGTGAAAGGTGCCGATCCACATGTCACCCATCTTTTCTCCAAGAGAAGAGGATATCCGTTCCAACATTTCACGCGCTGCTTTTCTCGTGAACGTGAAAGCAAGAATCTCAGATGGAGCAACGGAGAGTTGGTGGACGAGATGGGCTGCTCTTGCCGCAAGTACGCTCGTTTTCCCCGAACCGGCGCCCGCCAGCACGAGAAGAGGCCCCTGATTGTACGTCACTGCCTCAAGCTGCGAGGGGCTTAACCTGAACTCCATTCTTAGTACTCTGCGCCAAGACTGAAGTGAATGTGCGACTTTCCGACATGGTCAAGATCTGTGGGCCAGGCAAAATCGACCTTGAGAATGAGGAATGAAAGGGAAGTATGAAGACCGGTGCCGAATGCCGCTTTCACGGAATCCAGTCTGTGGCCCCCTTGAGAATGTGTGAAGGCCTTGAACTCTCTGTTGTCGTACCAGGCAGCCCCCGCATCGAAAAAGACGATCCCGCCGATATTTCTTATTGAGATTGGGATGGGCCACACAATGCCGAGATGACTTATGAACGGATACCTGAGCTCGGCATTCACGAATGTTGCCTTGGTCCCCCTGAATTCGAAATCTCCGTATCCTCTGATTGTATAGACGCCTCCCATAAGAAGAGTCTCAGGCTGCGCGCCTCCTCCAATCGATCCTCCCACACGCATTGCAAGGCTGTAGCCTCTACTGAAGCCGACATACTTTCTGAGATCAAATGACACTTTCCTGAACGAGCGGTAGTTCTCAGTCAGACGCACTGATGGTGAATAGGCCACCCACCACCTCGCTCCGTTCGTCGGCCCAAGTTGTCCCCAAAGGGACGTGTCTTTAACAAGACTTATGCTGGGTGACAGTATGCGTATTACCTGCTTGGGATTATCCTGCGGTACGGGATACACCAGATAATCCGGAAGGAACTCTCTTTCTATTGTCAGATGCGTGAGGTCAAGGTCAAGTCTGGAGAATTTTCCAAAAGGATAGCTCCCAAGAAGAACATAACCATAAGTCCTCTCGGAGAAAAACCTCGCTCTTGAAAACTGTTCTCCCAGAAGAGTAATGCTGGAGTAGTAGTAGTTCTTATAGTGGAAGGCGCCTATTCCCATATCAAGGCGCTTTGCAAGGTAGTAATAGACAAACATGATGTCTGTCTGATCGATTGATGAGAACAAGTCAGAGGCGAGGTAGATCCTGTGGTTTCCAAACATGTCGCTTAGAGAGAGTTCCGTCGAGCCGCCGAACCCGACCGCAGAGTTGTATTGAAACCCTCCGCTTATCCCGTCCGCAGTCAGCTTGAACTTGTACGGCTTGGGCTCTTCGACATACGCCGTGTCGGTCTCGGTACTCTCGGGAAGACTGCTTTGCACCCCCTCCGCAAGCGCCTTTTCAATCTTTTCAGACAGCGGAAGTATCACCACGTTCCTGGGACGTGAAACTTCCTCTTCGTTCTTCTTCTCCTCAGCCTTCGGCTCACCGGACGATGCAACCGAGACCGGAGTCATTGACGCAACTTCCTGAGCAACGAATACGTCCCAGCCCCCACCGGTGAAGATTGAAAAGGCCATCCTGTCATTTTCCAGAGACCAGCTAATCGAGAAGACTCCGCCAAGAACATTGGTAAGCTGACTGACCGTTGACTTATCCAGGTCGTACAAGAAGACGTTCCTCGTCCCGCCGCCGGAGGAGATGAAAGCCAGTTTCGATCCGTCAGGAGACAGAGCGAGCGAAACAGCCCCTCCGGGGTGAGAGAAGACTTCCTTTATATCCTCCGTCTCCACATCGATTGAAAAAACGGAATACCGGAAGCCCTTCTCCACTCCATTCATAATTTGACTCGCAGCCACAGGGGAGCCGCGATCTGATGCGAAAAAGATCTTGTTCCCGTCTCGTGTCCAGACTGCGTCTATATCGTCGTACACGTCGTTCGTGAGACGCCTGGTCTTGCCCGAACCGGTGTCTGACAGATAGAGGTCTGCCTTCCCATCCTTCAATCCGGAAATCACAATCTTCTCCCCGTCAGGCGACCACGAAGGAGAGGAGATTCCCTCAAGCGGCGGCTTCAGAGTCGATTTGACTCTCCCGCTGACTCCGTCTATCAGATGGAGAACATCTTTTCCTTTGCTCTTCGCCACGACAGCAAGCTTCTTCCCGTCTGCCGACCAGGCAAGAGAACGCTTGAAAAGCGGAACACTCTCGAATTGTGACGATCTTTCGCCACGAACTAGTCTCTTCAGCATCTTGCCGTCTATTGCGGAAATCAGGTAAACATCGGTGAATTGCCTCCTGTCGGAGAGAACTGCAATCCTCTCGCCGTCAGGCGAAATCGCAGGGTCGGCATTGATGTAGGAGTTGTCCCTCTCGTGATCCGTCACTCTCCTGGCGAACTTCTCCGGATCTTCCCGCTTCGACACCTCGGGCCAGTATTCCTTCTTGAGATATTTTATCCACTCGTCGCTGAACTTGGACTGGCTCATGCCGAACGCTCTGTCGAAGACTCTGTCCATGCTCCTCATGCCCCTTGCAGAGGCGATCATTTCAGCAAGCTTCTCCCGGCCATGCCTCTCGACGATATACCGTATGGCTGACTGGCCCTCCTTGTATGCAAGATACCCTCCGCTTATCATATCGAGAGGAACCAGATATCCGGAGATTGTCGCGTCCCTCATGAACATGTCGGACTCACTGTCCCACCCAAGGGACTCGTACTCCGCCAGCCCCTCCGCGAACCACAATGGGAGCTGGAAGAAATACTGTCCGGTGAGCCAGGATTCCAGAACGTCACCGTAGAGTGCGTCAAACATATATGCGTGCGTGAGCTCGTGCACCAGGACATGTCTGAAGTCCTCGTATGAACCGGTAAAAGGAACCACAACCCTGTTCTTGAAGATCTCTGTGAACCCTCCGACACCTTCCTCAATGAGTTCGGTAATCACGTTCGTCTGTTCGAAATCATTGTGGGACGCGTACACGATGATCGGGACCTTCTTTGTCAGCGTGTGCCCGAGGTCGAGGCTGAGTTTGGATGAGGCCCTCTCCGCGACCTCCACTGCAAAGTATGCGAGGGATTCGGCTTCTTCATAGAAGTACACGTCAAAATGTGTTGAGGAGATAGATGACCAGTCAAAATGCCTGTACTGGACCTTGTTTTTCCCATAACCCTGCGCAAAGGCACTCGAATAACACAGACTTATGAGAAGGACAGAGAAGCAAACCTTGCTTAATCTCACCTGCTCACGCTCCTCTTTTCTGAAACCTCACGCTGCATTACATGCCCCCTCACCAACCTCTCCCCTTTGGGGAGAGGATTGAGGTGAGGCGATATCAATACTCCACCTTGAACCTTAGATCCAGATTGTACTCATATTCTTCCGAACCCTTCAACACCCTTTTCTTCGCAACCCTTCCATTCAGAAAAACAAGATTGCTCACACGATACTCAAGAAGGACGTCCTGCTGTGATAAGACAGCGAGTCCCTGGCTGTACTTCATGTAAAGCTCTGGAGTGAGATACTTCCCAACGCCAACCTGCATGCCTCCGGCCGACGGAAAACCTCGAGCCCCGCTCGACGAAAACTCCAGAACATCAACCCATTCAACCTTTCCCGTTATCTGTCTCTCCAGTTTCTTAAGAAGATAATTTCCCACCGGATACGCGAGAAAGAATCTGTTCGTCTCGTCAACCGTTTTGAGAGTATCGACATTTTCTGCAGGCGTGGAATTTGCCCCTTCGCCGAGCCAATATTTTCTCACTGCAAGAAGCTCGATGATCTCCGACTGCGAACGGCCTTTGGCAGAGGAGAATTCAGGAACAGGCTTGCTTGCCTTTCCGGTGACATGCAGGGCGATGTCTTCTCCTGCAACCTTAGAAACTGCAGTTATGTCCATCACAGGGTCGATTTTCTCAACGTCCGTGAACTCGAGCGTCCCTGAGGTAATCTTGAACTCGCTGTCTATCAGGAGATACTCACCCCTCACAATTTTCATGGAACCAAGTAAGACAAGACCTCTTGTCCCGTTCCTTGCTTTCAGGGCGCCGCTCAACTCAAGGTCGGCGTCAGAATTCTTGATCCAGAAATTTCCAGGCACATTGAAGGTCACATCGTAAAGCCACCCCTTGGAGCTCTCTTCATCCGGTCCCTTGTCCTCGCCGATTCCGCTGAACTCCTTTCTTACTATGGTCTGCCTGAGAGTGGCAGTACCGGTGACAAGCGGGCTCTTTGTGCCATCCGGCCACTTGCCCGGGACAATTTTCAGGTCCGCATCAATCCTGGAAGCGTAGTTCTCATTGTCGGTTATGGTGAAATTGGTCATCTTGATTTTGAAGTCATAGTCGGCTGCCCACCCGTGGCCAAGCGTGATGACGCCAGATCCTTCACAGATTCCCCGTCTTCCTTCCTTTGCCACAAACGAAGTGATTCTCACCAACTTTCTCTCGAAGACCACTCTAACCTCTATGTCTCTCAATAGCTCATCCCTATTCCTGAGCCTCATGGTGCCAGATTCAAGGGCCAGGGCCCCGAATATTTCCGGCGAGTAAGGGGTGCCTTTGAGCTCGACATTCCCACTCATCCTCCCACTTGTCGAAGTGATGCCTCTCAGGAACAGTGACGCCATTCTGAAATCGCTCTGCGGCATCTTCAAAACCAGCTCCATCGGCCTGTCCCTGAATTTTGTCTTCATCTCAGTGAGTGATATTTCTATGGGGAGCTCCCCGTTCAGGTTGCTCACGGATCCACCCGATGTGATGGTGAGTTCACCGATTGACAAGAGCCCGTCTTCATAACCTGCTTTCGCAGAGACCTTTCCAAACATCACACCGGCCACCATCACGTCATTCAGCTCGGTGTTCAGTGAAAACTGGGGTTTCCCGGGGGTGCCGCGAATCGAAAGTGAAAAAGCCCCACGCCCCTGAGCACCTTTGAGCTTCTCCGAGACTTTGCCCAGCTCCTCCAGGTCAAACGCGTCTAGAGAGAGACTCAGATCAAACCGCGTGTCTCCTTTGAGAATGTTGTTCCACCCGACGCTGCTGAAGAAGTCACCAAATGAAACCGGCACGAAGACCGAGCCAGAGAGCACCGCCTTATTCCTGCCTCCATAGAACTCGCAATTCTTGAACTGAATTGCCTTGGAAGAATATGCAATGTCGGCCGCGATCTGCTCGAACCTCTGCTTTCCAATCTCCGCAGAGTCAAGCCTTATCTGGCAGTTCACCTGCGGAAAATCATACGTTCCGGCGATGGACAGTCGTGAATTCAGAACGCCCGCACTCGCCCCCAGCTTCTCGGGCACGAGTCGAGCCAGGTTCAGGTTTGTTATGGCGACATCACCCAGCATCTCCTTCGTCTCGAAGTTTACCGAGAATGATACGGTTATCGACCCATCCTCTGATTCTGCGACCAAAGCATCGGAATGAAATTCGTGTTTCGAGACGGAGAATTCCGTCTGCGAAGTCACTGCCCAGGAGCTCTTTCCTACTATGATCGACCCTCCGGTAAGTACACCTTTGGCCAGGCCGTCATGGATAGAGATCTCACCTGATACTGCTAAGGAAGTGTCTCCATGGATGAGCGCAAGCTCCCTCAGAAACAGTTTCTCTTTGTACGCACAGTCAAGCCGGAGGTCGCCTACGTCTCTTCCCTGAAATCCGCATCCGGAGAGTCCCAGTTTCAACCAAAAAGACGGTTCACGACCCAGGGAGGCCTCCCTCACGGAGAAGTGGCCTTTCTCTGCCTCTGCTTTCTCCCATCTCAAGTCCTTAAACTCTCCATCCATCTCCAATTTTGGCGAGGATAAGTCCCCGGCAAGATTCCCCGAAACCGCAACCTGCCCGTTTACCTGCTCCTTCCTCTTGAAGAATTTGCCCAGTGCCCGGCCCTCAATCTTTCCCGAAAAAGGAAAGTTTAGTTCTCCTCCTCTGCCGACGGATCCTGAGCAATCAAATGAAACATCTTCCCCGCCGATTGTCAGAGACTCAACAACAGCTCTTTCATTTTCATAGCGCACGTTGGCAAGGCCTGAATCCAGCCGGACTCCCTGGATCGATCCCTCCGTGAGTGCAAAACGTGCCGCACACCGCGGATTCCCTCCCGAAGGAAACTCGCCCTTGAATGAAACTCTGCCGGAGATTTCGCCTGTCGGTGCTCCGCCCAGCCCTGCGAGACGAAAGCCTGTCCCAACTCCCACCGATAACAGGTCAACGACGCCTGAGAAACCGTGCCTCTTCGACAGTTCAAGATTCCCATTGCCGATCAGGGTTCCATCCCCTGTCTGCAGAGAGAAATGCGCCAATCTGAGGAGCCCCTTTCCGTAGAGGGCTTTGCCATCGAGTTTCCGAATCTCGGTCGACCGGACGACACCAGAAAGGGAAAAAAGAATGGTCGCTGCGCCTCCCTGTCCGGAAGCTTTCACCTCCCCGCCAACCGTTCCTTCAACCGGGCACTTGCTGCGGAAGTAGGCGCCCCACACATCAGAAAGCTCAAGTCCTTTCAAGTCTGCCTGGGCTTCAAATTTTCCATTCGCCAAGTTCCCCTTCATTGCAATCTGTGATTTCCCTATTGCGAAAGAAAGCCTTCCAAGATCGAGTCTGCCCCTTTCCTGCTCGAGAATCCCGGAGACACCATGCACCGCCCTTCCTCTGCTGACGAAACTTCCGCTTTTTACAAGAACCCCTTTCTTGTCTCCGTTCTGAATGTAGGATCCGACCGCGCTCAGGTTTGAAAGCATTGGATCTCGCAGCTCAGGCTCGATGAATACTCTTGCTCCTTTGAGTTCAATCGTAGCTACGTTCAGGCTTCCGTCTCCACCTTTCTTCTTTCCGAGGACCGGAAGAACGATATTCCCGTTGCCGTTTCTCCCGAAAACAACCTGCGGGTCTTCAACCAGAACGCCGATTATCCTCGGATTCTTGCCGATAAGGCTGAAGAGTTGGCACTTCACTACCACCCTCGGCGCTTTGATGAACTCGACCCAGCGGCCATCCACTTTGTACTTAAGGGAGAAATTCTCGATGGATAACCCGCTGAACGCATTTACGGAAACGTTTGAAAGGCCCACAGTGACATCGGGGGTCGCGATTACGCTGCTATTTAGAAACGCCACAAGCCTTGGGGTTAAGATCCCGGGTCTCGTCACAAGTATGGCGCCCAGCACGGAGATAAAGACGAAAACGGCAAGCACAGCGATAAGCACGACGCCAAGAATTTTCTTCCTTGACCCTTTCTTCGCCGGAGCGTTTTCGTTTCTGGAATCTGCCATGTGTTTCTCAGTCATTCGGGCCTTCCGCTAGAACGCCTGTCCGAGGCTAGCATGCAGCTGGTATGTGTGCCCGTCTATCGGCTTGAGCTTCCTGCCGTAGTCAACCCTCATAGGCCCCACCGGGGTTCTCAGTCTCAGGCCGAGGCCGGCGGAATATCTGTAGTCGGCTATCGTAATGGCGCTTTTCTCCCTTAGAGGAACGAAGTCGCTCCAACCAATCTGCTTCAAGTCCGGCCACACATTTCCGCTGTCAAGAAACAGTGCCCCGCCCAACCTGCCAATCAACGGGAATCTTATTTCAGCGTTTGCCATAAGAAGCGCAAGTCCGCCTTCCGACTCCGCCTGCGTGCCCTCAGCTCCTATTTCTCTTTCCCTATAGCCTCTCACCGTGGTTGCGCCGCCGAGTGTGTACCTGTTTTCGTACGGCACACGGTAGAGGTCGGGATATGCGGCGGTGCTTGGCCCCTTCTTGCCGAACGGGACAACCACCCCTGCTTTCACTCTGCCTGCAAGCACCACTCTCTTAAAGACTGTCTTGTACCAGCAGCCGGTGGCCGTGACCTTCTCGAAGCTGTTGTCTCCTCCAAAAACACCTCCTGCGAATTCTTCGACAATCTGGTGATACGAGCCCCGCTCCGGATCGAACAGGTCATTCCGCATGTCTCTCTCCACCGACAGGTTCAAGCTGTTCGTCACGTAGGACTTGAGAGCAGTTGAGTCTGTGGCATTGACCCATCTCTGATCATAGGCAAGAATGGTCCTGACCTTATTAGCAAAGTCGTACCGTTCAGAGAGGAGGAACCCTGTGGTCTTCCTGGCAACATCCTGCCTCTCGATATCCTCAAAATAGACTCCAGCCCTGGAAGCCACCCGCCTTCCAAACGTCCAGGAGGTCTCACCGCCTGCATCCATCCTGGTGTAGTCCAGTCTGACTTCGGGACGAGGAAGCACGTGTTCAAGATCAAAGGCGACCCGGGATGTTCCGACAAATCTCACGCCGGTCCCCAGAACCCTGTTGTTTCCCCACTCTGCTGTCAAATTTATGAGCTCGGTCGACCCGTAGCCCACTGCCGCTGCTGTCCATCTCATCTTCTTTTCTTTGACCTTTATCACAAGGTCCATCTCGCTGCGCAGGCTGTCTTTCCTTTCTGTGATGAATTGAACATCGGAGAAATATCCCAGATCATATATCCTCTGCTGGCTGCGAAAGAGAAGCGATCTCGATAGAATATCTCCCTTCTTCAGCAGCATCTCGCGGAGAACATGCTTCTCTGACACTGAGGTATTGCCCTCAACCGAGACTGCCCCGACGAAGACCCTCTTTCCTTCTTTCACGTCGAAAGCAATATCGGCCAGCTCTCCTCTCCTCTCCCACAGGACCCCTGCTGCCGCATTCATATATCCTTCGTCCCCATAAAGAGAAAGAATCTTGTTCCTTATGTTCTCGATCTTGGACAGGTTCAGGGGCTGGCCGACCTTGAGGTCAACAAGCTTCCAGACCCTTCGCTCTTCAATGGCCTGGACTCCGCTCAGGGCCACAGACCCGACGAAGAATCTCTGACCCTCATCTATCTCGAACACAACCGTTGCGCCATTTCCTTTCTCATTGTAGATAACTTCCTGCTTGACCACTTTGGCATCCAGAAACCCGTTGGTCTTGTAGAAGGACACGATCGACTGCGCATCCGACCTCAGGAAGTCACGCCTGAGGAACGATTTTCCAAACGGTCTGAAGAGAGATTTCCCTTTCGTTTTCATCAACGAGCGGAGTCTTTTCGAAGAAAAAGAGGAATTGCCTTTGATTTCAATCTTCTCAATCCTTACTGCTTCGCCAAGTTCCTCAAGCTGCGAGTAAAGTGTGGCCGGGCACGAAAGAAGAGCGGCGGCTAATAGGACCCTGAGAAAACTGCGGACATCCAATGCCTTGTCACCTCTAAGCGCGGAGGACTGCGAAGAAGACAACCAGGAAGGAACTCATCTGTCCGCTCCGGGATGCTCCTGCGCCTCCTGTGTAACTGCATGCCTTCTCTGTATGATCTTAGCAGTATCGTTGACCAGAGCAAGCACCATGAGCGCGATGATGAACGCGATGCCGGCCTTTTGCAGCAAGTTTTGCTTACCCGGAGAAAGAGGCCTGCCTGAAATGCCTTCATAACAAGAAAAGAGTATATGCCCGCCGTCGAGGACCGGGATAGGCAGCAGGTTGAAGACCATAAGAGCTATGCTCACCGCCATCACAAAGACAAGGTAACTGTCAATCCCCTTCTTTGCCTGGTCGGCCGTAATTTGGACAATTGCAATAGGACCTGCAACCGACTCTCTGAAGGAATAGGGATGGGTCACAACGACCCAGAATGCCTTGTACGTGCTCACCACCATCGCCACCGCCGCCTCGGCTCCCCTCTTCACAGACTTCAGGAATCCGGTCCTTACGACGTAGGTAAGGCTGTCCGGAAGCGAAATTCCTATGAGCCCTATTCTTCCGGCGCCGGGAATGTCCTGGCTCACAGTCTTAACGGAAAATGACAGGGTCCTTCCATCTCTCAGAGCGCGGATACTGATAGTAGTGTCCGGTTTGGAGTGAATATGCAGCTGTATGTCGTACCAGTCCTTGATCGGCTGCGAGTCCACCGAAATGATTCTGTCTCCGATCCTCATTCCCGCCAGGTAGGCAGGCATACCGGGAACGATGGAACCGACAACCGGCTCTATGGCAGGAGATATGCCGCTGAAGAATGAGTCAATGAGACCCGCCTTCCAGGAGAAACCTATCTCGTTTCCCTCTCTCTCGACGATGATGCTGGGGTCCACCCTGTTCTTTTCGTTGAGATCAAGTTCCTGGTTGAAGTCTTTCCAGGTAGATACGCTCCTTCCGTTAACGGATTTTATCCTGTCTCCGCTCCTTATGCCCAGAGTGTACGGGAGTGAGTTCTCCAGCACCCTCCCTGCCACTGCGCTGAAATCCTGAAACTTCATGCCGACCAGAAAGATGGTGACTCCGAGAACTATGGCGAAAACAAAATTCATCAAGGGTCCGCCAAGTGCAATAAGCGCCCGGTTCCACCACGGCTTGGATATGAAATCATACGGTTCGGGCGGCCTCGAAAGCTCCTCGACAGTCTGACCCGACAGTTTTACGTATCCGCCGAGCGGCACAATCGAGATCTTGTATTCTGTGTCGCCAATCTTCTTCCCGAGAATCCGGGGGCCGAAACCTACGGAGAATTTCTCCACTCTCACCTTGAACAACTTGCTGGCGACAAAGTGGCCGAATTCATGGACTATTACAAGAATCCCGAGAGCTATTCCGCCAAGCAGTATGGTGTAGATCAACGCCGACTTCTCCCTTCGACTTCCAGAACGAGGTCTCTGGTTTGCCTCTTCACATCACCATCAACCTTCAGAACTGTCTCAAGGTCCGGATTCTCCACGTCCTTGTGATCTTTGAGAACGGCGGCAAGAACTTCCGCTATGTCTCCAAATGAGATCCGGTTATCAACAAAAGCATCCACCAGAATTTCATCTGCCGCATTCAAGGCAGCGGGAGCCGTTCCGCCTCGCTCTGCCGCATTCAATGCAAGGCCCAGGCATGGAAACCTTTCGAGATCCGGCTCAGAGAAGCTGAGCTCGCCGACTTCTGCGAGAGCTAGAATGGGGAGACCTGTGCCAACTCTTTCAGGATAACACAGGGCCCGCTGAATTGGTATTCTCATGTCCGGAGTGGTCAGACCGGCGATGACATTCCCGTCAATCAATTCCACAAGCCCGTGCACGATTGACTGCGGGTGAATCAAAATAGATATTCTCGGGAGTTCAATGTCGAAGAGCCACCCTGCCTCGACCACCTCGAACCCTTTGTTTATGAGCGTGGCGGAATCCACTGTAATCCTCTTTCCCATCTTCCAGGTCGGATGAGCAAGAACCTTGTCCGGCGTGGAATTTCTCAGCGCTCTTTTGTCAGCCGAGAGCAGCGGCCCACCAGACGCAGTCAGAAAAATCCTCCCTATCTCGTCTCTCTCCACACCTTCCAGGCACTGAAACAGCGAACTGTGCTCGGAATCAACAGGGATGATCTCACCGCCCGAGTCCCGTGCAGCTTTCATCACCAGGTGTCCCCCAACCACAAGGCTCTCCTTATTTGCAAGAGCCACCCTCTTGCCTGCTTCCAGCGCCCTCAACGTGGGAACAAGACCTGCCGCCCCAACTACTGAATTGACAACGGTGTCTGCTTCCTCCAACGCGGCAAGCTCAGCGACCCCCTGACTGCCGCTCAGGACCTCCACACCCTGTATTCGGGCATTCTCCTTGAATGCACTAGCTGCTTTCTCATCCTGGATGGCCACGAATCGGGGGCTGAATTCTTCGACCTGCTCGGAAAGAAGCTCGACACGGCATCTTGTGGAAAGCCCCATCACGGAAAATCTCCCACCAAGCCTCTTCACTACATCGAGCGAGGCTCGTCCCACCGAACCGGTAGAACCCAAGATTACTATGTTTGTCGGCTTCTTCTGAGACAACAGACATCCTTTCCGGGCATTGATTATCGCAGCAATATCCTCAGGTAGTAGTACGCCAGCGGGGCCGTGAACAGAAGACTGTCGAATCTATCGAGGACGCCGCCATGCCCTGGTATTGTTCCGGATGAGTCCTTCGTATTAACGTCCCTTTTTATCAGCGATTCGACGAGATCACCGAGCTGCCCGAACGCTCCGATCAGGAAACCGAAAATGAGGCTTTGTCCGAGAGAGAGAAAATCGGCAAACCAGAACTTTGCAAGCAGAGAAAATCCCACCGCAAATGCAAGCCCACCTAGGGATCCCTCAACGGACTTCTTGGGACTCACCCTTTCTATCAGAGGATGCCTCCCCCACCTGCGTCCGATAATATAGGCGGCAGTATCGCAACCCCAAGTCACAAGAAAAACGAGGAGCACATACCTGCTCCCGCCGGCGTAGGATTGCATAGTGACTCTCGGCATTTCTCTAAGAAGAACAAGATGGCTCGCCATCAATCCTACATACACCACACACAGCCAGGTTGCTGCAATACGATACAGCGCATTTGACGGATCTTTCCTCATCAGCTCCATGATCATGAGTGCGATGAGAACCAAAGTGAGCACGGGGACAAGATCCCGGCCCGCACTCCAGAAGGCAAACCAGCTAAGGGCAAGTCCGGAGACGACTCCGGGGATCATGAGCGGGTTTGCACCTTTCCGGCGGACCATTCTGTAGAATTCGATTGAACCGAGCAGGATGACCAGGTCGGCAAGGAAAAGGAAGAAGAATCCTCCAAGCCGTGAAAGAAGGATGAGAATGGGAATGAAAACGATTCCGCTCAGGTATCTTTTGCTCTCTGAAGAGATCATCTGGCGGCCTGATCGCCTGAAGAAGGTCCGGCAGGCCGTCTTCTATCCACTTCGGGGTCGCGGGCTATCAATGTTTCTCAGTCAACCTTTCCGAATCTTCTCTCTCTTTTCTGATATTCCGCTATGGCCTGGAAGAGGTGCTTTTTCCTGAAGTCGGGCCAGAGGACGTCAGTTATCCACATTTCGGAATATGCAAGCTGCCACAGGAGGAAATTGCTTATTCTCATCTCGCCGCTTGTCCGTATCAGGAGGTCGGGATCCGGCAGCGCCCCGTTGTAGAGGAACATCCTGAACGTCTCCTCATCGATCCTCGAGGGCCTCATCTTCCCGGCAAGAACGGATTCGCTCAACTTGCGGGCTGCGTCAACAATTTCCCTCCGGCCTCCGTAGCTCAGCGCAAGATTCAAGATCATTCCGGTGCATCCTGACAGATATTCTACCGTCTCGAGTACCACTCTCCTCGATGCCGGGGGGAGGTCCTCGATTCTTCCAAGAACCGCAAGCCTGACATTCTGCTCTTTGAGTTCCTCCCTCTCTTCTCTCAATACCCGTTCAAGAATTCTCATCAGCGCATTCACTTCATTCGCCGGTCTTGACCAGTTCTCTCTGGAGAATGTGTAAAGGGTAAGGAATTCGATTCCCAGCTCGACACACCCTTCCACTACTTCGCGGACGGCTTTCCTGCCGGCCCTGTGTCCGGCAATTCTTGGGAGCGCTCTTTTCCTGGCCCACCTTCCGTTTCCATCCATTATTACGGCGATGTGCCTTGGAAGGTTACCGGCCTTCAGTATCTGTTTCTTTGCGGGAAAAGTCTTCATTCCATCACCGGGAAGAGAAGTGCTCCTCGGGAACAACAAGGAGACAGGCTTCTGAGGGAATAGAGGTTCTACACCTCCATTATTTCCTTCTGTTTCTTTGCCAGCAGTTCGTCAATTTGAGAAATGTATTTATCCGTGAGTTTTTGCGTCTCGGCCTGAGACCTCTTTGATAAGTCCTCTGAGAGATGCTCTTCCTTCTCGAGCTTCTTCAGATGGTCATTTGCGTCTCTTCTGGCTGCCCTTATCGCAATCCGCCCCTCCTCTGCAAGCTTAGCCACCAGTTTTGCAAGGTCCTTTCTTCTTTCCTCCGTAAGTGAGGGGATAGAGAGTTTTACCGTGATACCGTCATCGATGGGATTCAATCCAAGATCAGACTTCTGAATTGCCTTGACGACTTCCGGAAGAACGCCTTTCTCCCACGGTTGTATGACGATGAGGCGCGGCTCCGGGACGGTGATTGTCGCCACCTGATTGACAGGAAGCATTGTTCCATGGTAATTGACCTTGACGATGTCAAGCAGGGTAGAACTGGCTTTTCCGGTTCTGATCTGGGCAAGCTCATGCCCGACATTTACGATTGCCTTTTTCATCCGATCCTCTGCCTCAGCCAGGATCTTCTTTTCCATTTTATCCCTCCGAGACTAGGGTCCCTATTCTCTCACCCTTTACTATTCTTTTCAGGTTTCCATATTTTGTTACATTGAAGACTATGAGGGCAAGCTTGTTGTCCATGCAAAGAGAAATGGCAGTTGCATCCATTACCTTGAGTCCTTTTGTAAGAACATCAAGATAGCTCAGAGAATCGAAACGCGTCGCCTTCGGATCAATCTCCGGGTCTGCGTCATAGACGCCTTCGACTCTTGTCGCCTTGAGAATCACGTCGGCTTCAACTTCGACTGCCCGCAGAACGGCGGCCGTGTCAGTCGTGAAGTAGGGGTTTCCAGTCCCCCCCGCAAGGATGATGACTCTGCCTTTCTCCAGATGTCTCACCGCGCGTCTTCTGATGTACGGCTCCGCCAGCGCCTCCATCCTTATCGCCGTCAAGACCCTGGTCTCCACGCCGACTCTCTCCAGAATGCTCTGAAGCGCCAGGGCATTTATCACGGTTCCGAGCATGCCCATGGAATCTGCGCTTACCCTTTCGATTCCCAACGCTGATGCCGCACTTCCCCTGAAGATGTTGCCTCCCCCGATTACTATGCCGACATCCACTCCGAGCTCTTTCGTTTCCTTGATTTCTTTGGATATTGAGGACAATCTCTCGGGGTCAATACCGCCGGCCAGATTGCCCGCCAGGCTCTCTCCGCTAAGCTTGAGGAGAATGCGGCGGTACCGGAGCTTCTTTCTTTCAGTTTTCGTCAAAGGCTACACCCGAAGAGAATGAGGCCGTTCATTGAAGGACAGCGCTGATGGAGTTGTTTGATTATTCGCCAAGCGCGAATCTGCTGAATTTTCTTACGACGATGTTCTCACCGAGAGTTGCAATGTGTTCCTTAATCAGGTCTGAGACTTTCTTCTCGGGATCTCTGATGTACAACTGATCGAGCAGACAGATTTCGGTGTAGAACTTTTCCATTCTTCCTTCGACTATCTTTTCAACCACATTTGCAGGTTTTCCCAGGGCAAGGGCTTCCTCGCGGTGCCTGGCTTTTTCTTTTTCCAGGATATCAGCCGGAATAGCGTCTCTTCCCACGGACACGGGGCTTAACGCTGCAATCTGGAGCGCGATGTTTCTTACAAGATTCTTGAACTCATCTGTCCTGGCGACGAAATCAGTCTCGCAGTTTACTTCAACAAGAACTCCCACCCTGCTCCCGGGATGGATGTATGCCTCTATCAATCCTTCCCTTGCTTCCCTCCCGGACTTCTTCTCGGCATCAAGAAGTCCCTTCTTCTTCAAATGGCTTACAGCAGCTTCGAGATCGCCGCCGGTCTCAACGAGTGCTTTCTTACACTCAATCATCGCTGCACCGGTTCTTTCCCTGAGCTCCTTCACCTGAGATACAGAAACATTCATGACCTGCTCCTTTTATAATTGGATTTCTTTGAAAACGTAGCCGGAATTCTCTCCTATTCTTTACTCACGAGAGTCAACCAGATTGTTTGTACCAACCGCTTCCACATTCGCTCCGCCCTCGGCTGCCTCCTCCCTGGCCTGAATGACAGTGTCACTTACGATGGAGCAAAAGAGTTTTATTGCCCTTATGGCATCGTCATTTCCGGGCAGCGGGTAATCGATGGGATCTGGGTCGCAGTTCGTATCGACGGTGCCGACTACCGGTATCTTCAATCTATTTGCCTCAGCGACAGCAATCTTCTCTTTCTTTGTATCCACCACAAAAACCATGGAAGGAAGCACTGTCATACCTTTTATCCCGGAGAAAGAACGCTCCAGCTTCTGCTTCTCCTTGTCCAGCCGGGCGGCCTCCTTCTTTGAGAACGCGTTGAACGTTCCGTCGGAGCTTATCCGTTCCAATTCAAGCAAACGTTTTATGTTGGACCGTATTGTCTCGAAGTTCGTGAGCATCCCCCCGAGCCATCTCTCATTCACGTAAAACATCCCGCATTTCTGAGCTTCTTCCCTGATAGAATCCTTTCCCTGCTTTTTGGTCCCGACAAAGAGAATGGCCCCACCGGCTTTTACGCATTCAGCTATTGCTTTCTTCGCCTCCTCGATGCATTTCTGTGTCTTCTGGAGATCGATGATGTAGATTCCATTTCTCTCGATGAAGATGAACTTCTTCATCTTTGGGTTCCATCTCCTGGTCTGATGCCCGAAATGAACCCCTGCTTCGAGAAGATCCTTCATTCCAATCTCACGCACGACAATCCTCCTTTTTCCGGTTAGTCCCTCCGCCGTCTTTGAAGCTGGTCGAAAAACCCTGCCATCAGCATGTCAGGGCACCGTTCGACCGGAAAGAGACGGCGTGTGTTTTACCTGCCCGAACAACGACCAACTGTGCCAGCACCTGGAAAGCGAAGCTTGAGAAAACCACGGAGGACGATTCGCGCCTTCGATTCTCACTAGGCACGTATCATCTCTTTGAGAACTGGAATCTTTTCCTGGCCGCAGCCTGGCCGTACTTCTTCCGTTCCTTCATCCTCGGATCTCTCGTAAGCATGCCGCTTTTTCCGAGGATCCCTTTTGAATCAGGTTCAAGCCTGGCCAGCGCCCTGGCTACACCCAATCTCACTGCGCCGGCCTGCCCATGTGGTCCTCCACCGCGCACGCTGGCTGCCACGTCATATTTCCCAGCCAGATTTGCGATCACGAAGGGTTCGACAACGGTGGCTTCCTCAACCGTTCTCGGGAAGTATTCTCCCAGCGGTTTGCCGTTCACCTGAACTTTCCCGCTCCCCGGGAAGATCTTCACCTTGGCCACTGCTTCCTTTCTTCTTCCAGTTGCACTTGCTCCTTCAACCACCTATTTAGCTCCTTTCTCCGAAAACGTGAAGCTCTCCCGATTTGCTCAGCGGACTATCTCAAAATTCTCAGGGCGCTGCGCAACATGAGGATGATTGGGCCCGCTGTAGATTTTGAGATTTGTGAGAAGAGCCCTCCCCAGCTTCGTCTTGGGAATCATCCCTTTCACTGCAAGCATGACAATCTTCTCCGGCTTTGCAGCTTGGAGTTTCTTGAAGCTCGTGACCTTCATCCCTCCAGGATAACCCGAATGCCTGAAGTAAGTCTTCTGCTCCCGTTTCCTTCCGGTCACCTTGACCTTCTCGGCATTCACGATGATCACATGGTTCCCGGGACCGAGGTGCGGGGTAAATTCAGGAGAGGTCTTCCCCCTCAATAACGAGGCAACCGCAGTCGCCATTCTCCCCAGGGTCTTCCCCTCGGCATCGACCAAATACCACTTCTCCTTAATATCCTCTTTTCTGGGCGTAAACGTCTTCATTCCTTCTCCTCCGCCAATTGGTTTCCAAAGTTTTTCATATTACTTGCTCTTGACGGCTTGGTCAAGAGAATTTCGACAGCTCCAGCACCTTGGAAATCCCCTCGGAAAAGGGCGGCCTTAGGACTCCGTGTTCGGTCACTATCGCAGTGATGTACCTTGAAGGAGTCACGTCAAATGCCGGATTTCTCGTCTTCACGCCTCTGGGAGTCACTCGCCGGCCCATAAATCTGGAGACCTCGTCGCCCGAGCGCTCCTCTATCGGAATCTCTCCGCCTGACGGACACATTGGGTCAATTGTTGACGTGGGTGCAAGAACATAGAACGGTATCCCATTCTCTCTTGCCAGCACGGAGAGGACATATGTTCCTATCTTGTTAGCCGCATCTCCATTCCTTGCAATCCTGTCTGCCCCAACCAGAACACAACTCACCCCGAGTTCCCTCATAGCCCATCCGGAGGCAGTGTCGCATATGACAGTCACGTCGATTCCTGCCTGAGAAAGCTCCCAAGCGGTAAGCCTCGCGCCTTGAAGGAGAGGCCTTGTCTCCGAAGCAATCACCTTGAGTTTTTTCCCATTTCTCTTGGCGGCATAGAGCGCGCTGAGAGCAGTTCCGAGGCCTGATGTGGCCAAACCACCTGCGTTGCAGTGTGTGTAAACCGTTCCCGCATCTGGAAGGAGCGAGGCGCCATGCTCGCCAATCCTTCTGGAAACATCCAGGTCTTCGTTCAGTATCCTAAGGGCTTCGTCCCTGAGAGCGTCCACCAGTCTCTTCTCGTTTTCCTTTTCAATTACCCTGCTCATACGCGAAAGAGCCCACTTGAGATTTACTGCGGTCGGCCTTGTGCCGCCAAGGATCGAAATGGCTTCACCAAGCTTCTTTTTCAGAACATCCTTTTTCTCCCCTGACAGCCTCTTCGCCTCGGCAGCCACTCCGAGTGCAGCCGCGACTCCTATGAGGGGCGCACCTCTTATTGCGAGCCGCCTTATCGCATCAGCCACTCCTTTGGCAGTCGAGAGCTCCAGATGAGAGACAGAGTGAGGGAGTTTTGTCTGGTCGATGACCCGCACCTTCCCACGAACCCACTCCACGCTCTTTACTGGAGACAGCCCGCGCGTCTTCCTCGAATGCTTCGTGCTCTTCTTTCCAGTCGCCATTCCTTTTATCTCTCAGAGATTCCCGGAAGGACTACTTCTGCCTGTAGGTGCCTGCCCTCAACTTCCGGGCAAACACGTTTTCATCTTGAGCGCCATGGAGTACAGCCTCGAAACAGGAAGACCCATCACGTTGAAGTAACAGCCGTCAACTTTTTCGATGAAGATTGCTCCAAGACCCTGTATGCCGTATGAGCCCGCTTTGTCCATCGGCTCTCCCGAGTCAACGTAGGATTCAATCTCCGAAGAGGTTAACTTCTTCACCTTGACGCGGGTCCTCTCGTACGAGGACAGCATGGTCCGTCGCTCTATGCTCACAAGCGCTATCCCGGTGAAAACCTCATGCCATTTGCCTGAGAGCGAACGGAGCATTTGGGTAGCCTGCTGCCTCGATTCCGGCTTGCCGAGGATCTCGCCTTCAAGCAGGACTATTGTGTCTGCTCCCAGAACAGAACCGTCTTCGACCTGAGCAGCGATAGAAAGGGCTTTCTTCCTTGCAAGTTCAGTAACGTGCTCCCCCGGGGAGAGATTCTTCTCATTATCCTCATTGACAAAAGAAACCGCCGTCTCAAACTTAACGCCGACAAGTTTGAGAAGTTCGGCGCGTCTCGGCGATTTCGACGCGAGAAGGAATTTCCCGCCAAGATCAGGAAACACCGGAGCCGTCCTCCTTCTCGCGTGAATCCAGGATAATCGTGACTGGACCTTCGTTTTCGATCTCAACGATCATTTTCGTCCTGAACTTTCCGCCACGCGCTGTCACTCCGTCCTTGGCAAGTCTCTCGATGAAAACTCCGTAAAGAGCCTCTGCCAGGGCCGGCTCGGAAGCGTTATCAAAACTCGGCCTTCGTCCTTTCCGCGCATCACCAAGAAGCGTGAATTGAGAGACGACAAGTGCCTCTCCCTGAATCTCCTTGAGCGACAGATTCATCTTTCCTTCACCATCTTCAAAGATCCTCAGGTTCGCACACTTGGAGGCAAGCCATGCCGCATCTTTTTCAGAGTCGCCCTTTGCGACACCAACCAGAATGACCAGCCCCGGGCCAATAGAAGAAACCAGCCGGCCGTCACAGAGCACGCTTCCTCTTCGCACCCTCTGGACGACCGCCTTCATTCATGGGCCTCCTTCTTCCTTGGAGCAGGAAAGAACTGCTCCCTCTCCACGGACGACACGCCCGCAACTTTCCTTACCTCTTTTGCCACGTCGTTCAGGTGTCTCAGGTTTTTCACTTCCACAAAAAACCTTCCTTTGGCCACTCCGTCAACCGTGCCAAGAGATACAGTCCTTATGTGACTTCCGCATGAAGATATTGCCTTCGCGATGCCGGCAAGCAGATTCTGCCGGTCGCCCCCTACAACGAGAAGGCTCACGACAAATGAATCCTCCTTCTCAGCATCCCACTCAACACTGACCATTCTCTCGCGTCCGACTCTATCTTCGAACGAATTAGGGCAGTCAATCCTGTGGATTGAGACGCCCCTCCCTCTTGTGATTATTCCTGTCACTTTGTCGCCCGGCACCGGCTGGCAGCATTTGGCAAAACTTATCATCAGGTTGTCCAGACCGTGAATCCTTACCCCTCTTGCTTTCCCGGGGACAAGCTCCCTGAGCTTGTCCAGCGGCCCGGGAGTTTTCTTCTCTTTCCATTCCGGGAAGAGCCTTTGGAGAACCTGCTTCGGCGAGACTTCGCCCTGGCCGATCCTTGCGTAGAGACCTTGGATGTCGTTGCAGTCCAGACTCTGGGCCGCATCCAGAAGCTCATCCTCGCTGCCGAGCTTCAACCTGTGCTTTCTCATTTCTCTTTCAAGAATCTCTTTTCCGAGTCCTATGCTCTCCTTCTGCCTTTCCAGTCGCAGCCAGTGTCTTATCTTGCCCCTTGCGCTCGACGTTTTTGCCAGGTGAAGCCAGTCTTCACGGGGTCTCCCGGTTGGTGAAGTGATTATCTCGACCCTGTCACCGCTCTTAAGCTCGAAACGAAGAGGGACTATGCTGCCGTTCACTTTTGCTCCGACGCAGCGATTCCCCACCTCGGTGTGAATAAGGTAGGCAAAGTCAATAGGCGTTCCTCCGCGAGGCAGTTTCTTCAAATCCCCCTTCGGAGTAACTACAAATACATCATCTTGATAGAGCGAAACCTTAAGAAGTTCCATGAGCTCTGCATCCGGGATCTCGCCAAGCTCCTGCATATCCACAACGAATCCGCCCAGCTTCTCCAGAAGCTCCTTGTCAATCTTCCCGCCCTTGTAGCCATAGTGCGCGGCGAAGCCCCGCTCGGCGGCCAGATGCATCTCTTTCGTCCTGATCTGGATTTCAACGAGCCTTCCTCTTGGGCCCACGACCGTCGTGTGAAGTGACTGGTAGAGGTTTCCCTTCTGGGCGGCAATGAAATCCTTGAATCTGTCCTGAACCGGTGTGAAAAGGTCGTGGATAATACCAAGGACTCTGTAACAGTCGGCCTTGTCGTTCGTGATGACTCTCGCGGCTTGGAGGTCAAAGATATCCTCCAGTCTCCTTCCCTGATCGTGCATCTTCCTGTAGATGCTGTAGAAGTGTTTCGGCCTCGCTACTATTTCGGCCTTCACGCCCTCTCTTGCGAGCGACCCCGCTATCTCCTCCTTGACCTCATCCAGGTACTTCTCCCGTTCCTCCCTTTTCTCTGCCACCGTGGCTGCAAGCTCTCTGTACTCGGACTGGTAGAGAAACTTGAAGGACAGGTCTTCCAGCTCTCTCTTTATCTCTGCAATCCCGAGCATGTGGGCGAGTGGAGCGTAGATCTCCAATGTTTCCATGGAGATTCTCTTGATCTTTTCCGCCTCAAGAAACTCGAGTGTTCTCATGTTGTGAAGTCTGTCGGCAAGCTTCAGGAAGATGACCCGAAGATCTCTGGCCATCGAGAAAAGCATCTTTCTGAAATTTTCGACCTGCCCTTTCTCGGGGTTCATGAGGTGGTACCGGCTGATCTTTGTGACTCCGTCCACGATGCTTGCAATTTCGCTTCCGAACGATTCATCCACGTCTTTGATGCTCTTTGATGTATCTTCTATTACATCGTGGAGCAAGGCGGATGAGACTATTATCGTGTCAAGTCTCGCCTGAATGAGGTCGGCTATTATCTTCGCCACAGAGATGGAGTGGCATACAAACGGCTCTCCTGACTTTCTCTTCTGGGCCCCGTGCGCTTCCCTTGAGAATTCGTACGCCTTTGTGACAAGGTCCAGGTCAACGCCGGAACCGTAGCCGGCGATCTCACTCACAAGATCGTCAAACAGTTTTTTCGGCCCGTCAGTCATCTTCAAATTTCAGGTCCTTCAATTTGAGCTGCACTCTCTTCTCCCCTCTCCACTGGTTCACGACCGGCGTAAAAGCCAGAGATATCCTCCCGCCCTTCGTGTTCACCATGCTGGCAAACGGCGCCATTCCGAAACCAAAACACTCACGAACGACCCCGTCTCTCTGCACCGCCATTCTCAATGTGCTTCTTCTTCCGGTCACCGCCCGGCCGACAAGGTCACATCCGTGAACCTCAAAAACCGGTTCGGGATTCCCCGGGCCGAATGGAGATAGCTGAATCAACTCTTCGGCAAAAGCATTGCTGCACGATGGGAGCATTAGTTCCATTTCCGTCTCAATCGATGGCACTGTCTCGGCGCTTTCAAGGACCCCTGCGGCAAGGTCACCGAGCCTGGCTTTCAGCGATGGAATCTGAGATTTGTGTATGCTAAACCCTGCCGCCCTGGGATGGCCGCCGTAGCTGATCAGGAGGTCGCGGTTGGCACCAAGGGCTTTTGTAATGTCGAAGCCGGGTATGCTCCTCGCCGACCCTCTTCCAATTCCCCCGCTCAAGGAAATCAGAATTGAGGGCCTCCAGTAAGTATCAACGAGCTTCGAAGAAACAACCCCTATGACACCTGGGTGCCACCTCTCAGACGAGAGAACTATGCACGGGGGAATCGTATCTGCCTGGAGCTCGGCGTTTGCTTCGTCAAGTATCTCTTCGTCGAGCTTTCTTCTTGTCTGGTTCATTCCATCAAGAAGCTGTGCCAGCATCAGAGCCGATTCATAGTCCTCTTCAAGAAGGAGCCTCAAGCCGCTGTCGCTGTCTCCTAGTCTTCCTGCAGCGTTTATCCTGGGACCCAGCACAAAGGCAATGTCTTCCCAATCAAGTTCACCTTTCTTTATGCCTGCCACTTCTTTCAGAGCGGTTATTCCTTTCCTTTTTCCTTGTCTGAGCGAATCCATGCCAAGTTTGGCAAACACACGGTTTTCTCCAACAAGGGGAACCAGGTCGGCAATCGCACCAAGCGCAAGAACGTCAAGATATTCGTCAAGGATCTCTCTCTCACTTACTTCCGGCAGCACAAGTGCAAGGGCAAGTTTGTAGGCCACTCCTACTCCGGCAAGTTCTTTGAAAGGATAAGGACAGTCAGGCCTTCTGGGGTTCACCACGGCGCAAGCGGGGGGAATGTCACCGGGGACTTCATGATGATCCGTCACTATTACATCTATGGACATTGAGCTTGCGCTGCGAATCTCACTCGCCGAGCTCACCCCGCAGTCAACGGTCACTATCAGGGAGACTTCCTTTTCCCTCGCCACCTCCAGCGCTCTCTGTGAGAAACCGTACCCATCCCTCATTCTGTCCGGAATGAAATAGGTCGCATGCCCATCCAGAGACTCTATTACTCTCCCCAGGAGAAAGGTAGATGTAATCCCGTCAACGTCGTAGTCGCCGCACACAAGAATATTTTCTCCATTTTTGACTGCGGCTCTCAGTCGTTCAACTGCCTTGTCCATGTCCTTCATCAGAAAAGGATCGTGAAGTAAGCTGGGATTCGGCGAGAGGAATTGCCGTACCTCTTCTTCCGAACCCAAACCCCGGTTGATGCAAAGCTGCGCAGTTTGGGGAAAGATACCTGTCTGCTGCGAGAGCGTTATTGCCTCAGCCGACGGCCCGGGCGAGATTCTCTTCCATCCGGGCTGGGAAAGAAGATGAGAAAAATCCCTTCTCATTCAAGTACCCTCATGGCGAATTGAGTGGCGTAAAGTCGGGGATCCGGATAAACGTCAAAGGGAGCAAGCCATAAGCCGAGTTCTGTCGGTTTGAACCGCGACGATCATTTCTCTAGGCCCGGCGTTGCCGCCGGGCTCGAGCGACCTACCCGAGAGTCATATCGAGGCGGGCCACCTCTCCTCTCCTATTTGGTCTTGCTCCGGATGGGGTTTGCCTAGCTGCAGGCGTCACCGCCTGCACTGGTGAGCTCTTACCTCGCCTTTTCACCCTTACCTCTCCAGAACGGAGAGGCGGTGTCTTTTCTGTGGCACTTTCCTTCCTGTCGCCAGGACTCCGCGTTACGGAGCATCCTGCCCTATGGAGCTCGGACTTTCCTCGAGTCCCCCGGAGGGAACTCGCGATCGTCTGGCTTACTCCCTTCTCCCAGACTCTTCTCAGAAGCGAGACATCTCCCGTTCTTAACGTAGGTTCTTGCAGCGAGCTTTGCAAGCTTATCGGCGCCGGTCATCCCCTCTCTTCTGATATGGGACACCTTGAACTCGCCGAACTCAAGGAGCTTCGCTCTTGCGGCGGCGTGGAGAGGCTTGAGACCCGGCTCCTTCACCCTGTAAAGTCCGTTTATTTGTCTCACCACAAGCTCACTGTCCATAAACACAGTAAGCTTATCGGGTTTGAAGCGCCGAGCCTCGTCCAACCCGAGGATCAGCGCATTGTATTCAGCTTCGTTGTTCGTCAGCCCTCCCAGGTACCGGCTGACCTCGACAAGCTTCCCCCCGTCTCCATCAACGATGATTACCCCCGCGCCTGCCGGCCCGGGGTTTCCTTGTGAAGAGCCATCACAATAGAGTACGATTTCTCTTTTCAGGCGCCTTCATCCCCCTGCTTTTCCGGATCTTGGTCAAGCCAGATCAGAATCCTGCCGCATGCTTCGCATGATATGACCTTCTCCCGTTTTCTTACTTCATTCACGGTCTGCGGCGGCAGAACGGCGAAGCATCCTCCACAGCCGCCTCTTTTCACCTCGGCCACGGCTTGCCCGGCCTTGCTCTCCAGGATTCTCTCGTAGCGCGCCTTCAGGTCAGGCTTCAGGCTTGAGGCCAGCTCCTCCCGTTCGGCCCTGAGGCTTTCCACTTTCTGTTTGGCGTCCGCAAGCTCTTTGTCAAGTTCGGCCTTCTCGCGGGCACCTTTTTCCTGTGCTCTCTTGTGCTCAAACAGGGAAGTCGTCAGCTCGGCAGTCAACCTTTCCTCTGCTTCAAGCAGTTCCAGAATCACAGTCTCAATGTCAGAACGCTTGGTTTTGACCTGCTCTATCTCGTGCAGCAAAGCCTGATATTCCTTGTTGGTCCTAACGTCAAATAGCTGCCTTTCGAACTTTTTCTGCTCCTCGGACAGGGAATCAAGGTCTCTCTCCTTCTCCCTCCGTTTCTTCATGGCAATATCCAATTCACTCTTTTTTGAAGCACAGACACCGTCGAGTGTCTTGATTCTCTCCTCGATTGCCTTGATTCTCTCGGGAATACCTCTTATCGTGTCTGACAACTGCCGAAGCCCGGTGTCTTTCTCCTGGAGTTTGGGAAGAACTATGAGTTGCTCTCGCACGTTATCTCTCCCTCAGGAAGCCGGAAGCACGAAAGCCAGCCCTTGGTCCGGAGGAATCGCCCACAAAACATAAAAAGGTGCACCCCGAAGGGGCACACCTTTTGGTCAGGACCCCAAGACCTCGTCCCAGGCCGCGCTTGATGAGACCTGGAGGACAGACGTCCCCTTCAAGTGATCTGCTTCTCCCTCGCATCGATTCCCTCATATTCTGCATAGGTGGTGTGGGCGGAACAGGGATTGAACCTGTGGCCCCTGGCTTGTGACGCCAGTGCTCTCCCAGCTGAGCTATCCGCCCGTTTGGGCCCACTCGGATTCGAACCAAGGACCAACCGGTTATGAGCCGGTCGCTCTGCCGCTGAGCTATGGGCCCCAGTGTCGTGTCCCGGAAATTCCTTGTCTATGTCTTTGCCCCGGGACACGACACTT
>JASEGR010000013.1 GCA_030017955.1 Candidatus Eisenbacteria bacterium | reverse complement strand
CCCCCTCATACCCCCTGGCAGTGTGCCTTACGAAACGCCCTGCATTTCGTAAAGTTATTTCTGGGACGGCACACTAGAGGGCCGTCAATGACGGATTCCCCTGAGAAGCGAAAGCGCCCTCTCCGCCGCGGTCGAGGGGGCATCTCTCTCGCCGAGGGTAGACCTTAGAGTCGAGAATGCTTTCTTGATAGCCGCTTTTCCATCGCCGTTCCGGAGGAGCTCTTCGGCAGTGTCAGCAATTATGTCGCGCCTGCAGCGGTCCTGGAGCAGTTCCGGAACCACTTTGCCGCCGGCAACTATGTTCGCCAGGCCTATGTATGGAAGCTTGACCACTGCCCTCCCGATCAACCAGGAGAGAGCTGAGGTTTTGTAAAGGATAATCATCGGCTTCTCCAGAAGCGCCGCCTCCAGCGTCGCGGTTCCAGATGTGACAAGATTAAGGTCGGATGCCGACATCAGATCATAAGTCCGGCCCTTGTCTATCTTCACTCTTGCCGAAAGACTCCCGAGCAGCCTCTTCATTTCTTTCTCTTCCAGCGAAACGCCCGGCCCAAGCAGGAACTGCGATACAGCCCCTCTCTCCGAAAGAATCTCCGCAGCCCCTAGCATTTCCGGCAGAACTCTTCTCACTTCCTGAAGCCTGCTTCCCGGAAGAAGCCCGATCACGGGCCTGGTTTTGTCAAACCCAATCTCGTCCAGGTACTCATCTCTGGACCTGCCCGCCTTCACCTTCTTCACAAGCGGATGTCCGACGTACTCTGCCAGGATGCCTCTTTTCCTGTAGAACTCCTCTTCAAATGGGAAAATCACCAGCATCTTGTCCACATTCTTCCTTATCTTCTCAATCCTTCCTTCTCCCCACGCCCAAACTTGAGGGCTGATGTAGTAGGCGACCGGCACCCCGAGCTTCTTCATCCGTCCGCACATCCTCATGTTGAATCCCGGGAAGTCTATGGCAACGAAGAGGGATGGTTTCCTGGCTTTGGCCTCTTTTGCAACATTGCTCATCGCCTTGAGAAAAAAGGGAATCTTTCCCACGACTTCACCAAAGCCCATGACAGCAAGCTCGTCAGTTGAGTAAAGCAGCTCAACTCCTGCTTCCCGCATGTGCCGGCCGCCGATGCCGAAGAAACTAAAGCTTCCCCTTTTCTGAATCTCTCTCACAAGCCCGGCCCCGTGAAGGTCGCCCGATGCCTCTCCTGCGATTATGAGGATTGCTGATTCCAGGACAGTCCCCCCATCACTTTCTTGAGACTTGTCTTTACTTCTTTCCCGACCTCGACAGCAACTTTGAGCGCCTCAAGGCCGTCCCTCCCGGTAACGAGCGGCTCTCTGGATTCAAGAACCGACGTCACAAAATCTTCGAATTCCCTGGTGAGGGCGTCAGGTCCGGTTCCCTTTATCTTTCTTCCGGAAATAAAGCTCTCGATGCCGGTCCCGCTCATTGCCTCGTCCAAGCTCGGCTTTCCTGTGAGTTCGTATATCTCGGCCTCGCCAACGAGGCAGTCGAGCGAAACATAACTGCTGGGCTGAAAGAATCTTATCTTCCTCATTTTCTCGCGTGAAACACGGCTTGCAGTAAGGTTCGCAACTGCTCCATTTTCAAAGAGAATTCTTGCATTTGCGATGTCTTCCTTTTCCGATAGAATCGAGACGCCCACCGCGTCTATCCTCTTTATCTTTGATTTGACGAAACTCAGCACAACATCAATGTCATGAATCATGAGGTCAAGGATCACGTCGATGTCGAGACTTCTCGGGGTGAATCTTGCGAGCCTGTGGGCTTCGATGAATTTCGGACTGCGAATGAATGGCCTGGCCGCGATCACGGCCGGGTTATATCTTTCTACGTGACCGACCTGAATGACAAGGCCCTTTTCCTTCGCCAAGAGCACGAGTTCCTCTGCCTCGGAAACAGTCTTTGCAATCGGTTTCTCAATGAAAACGTGGATTCCGCGGCCAATGCACTTCTCTGCAACGCTGTGGTGTTCCGAGGTGGGGACGGCTATGGAGACGGCATCGACTGCCGAAAGCAGGTCCTGAAGAGACGAGAATGGCTTGAGATTGAGCTCAGCGTTGAGCTTCTCGGTCTTCCGTAAATCGAGATCAACAATTCCTTTCAGCTCGCTTCCGGGAATCCTCGACAGCACCCTGGCGTGCTGGGCACCAAGATGACCGACGCCAACTACACCGGTTTTCAGAATGGACATTTCTTATCGGAACCCCGTGACGTGGAAGATTTGTCTTTCTCAAGGTACGCTAGCGGGTCATGCCTCTTTCAGACTTGAGCACAAATTGAATGAACTCCTGAGCCTCAGGACTGGCAGGGAACTCCTTGCCGAGCTGTTCGATACTCTCCTTTGCGGTGAGCCCGCTCCTGAAGAAGATCCTGTAGATTCTCTTCAACTCAGCCCTCTTCTCGGCGCTGAATCCTCTTCGCACAAGACCCACAGTATTGAGCCCGGATGCCCTAAGGGGATTGCCGGCCGCTCTAACGAACGGCGCAACATCCATTGCGACTCTCGAAGCTCCGCCAATGAACGCGTGCTTTCCGATGTGCACGAACTGATGGACCGGAGTCATGCCGCCTACACAAGCGTAATCGTCTATCGTGATGTGCCCCCCAAGATTGACCGCGTTAGCGAGTATAACGTGGTTCCCTATCACGCAATTGTGGGCGACGTGAACATATGCCATGAGGAGATTGTCATCTCCTATGATGGTCTTTTCTCCCTCATCAGTCGCCGAGTTGACGGTGACAAACTCACGGATCGTGTTTCTGTCGCCTATCACAACATAGCTCTTCTTGTTCCTGTACTTTTTGTCCTGGGGAGCCGACCCAAGGACGGAACCGTGACCGACTGAGCAGTCCCTTCCAACGGTGGTCCATCCTTCTATGACTACATGGGAGCCGATCTTCGAACCATCGCCGATTTTCGCATGTTCCTCAATGATCGAGTACGGTCCGATCGAGACCCCGTCCCCAAGCAAGGCTCCTTCTTCGATTATTGCAGCCGGATGTACAAGAGGCGTCAAAGGTTGCATAGTCGTGAACTAGGGGGGTATCTGTCCACAATCTGGGACATAAGGTCGGCTTCAGCCACGAGCTCTCCATCAACAAAGGCCATTCCCCTCATCTTGCAGACACGTGCTTTTAGCTTCACGAGCTCAAGCTCAAGCCTTAACTGGTCGCCGGGAAGAACCGGCTTTCGGAATTTCGCATTGTCGATGGCCATGAAATAGACGAGTTTCGTCTCGGGTTTATCAACAGTATTGAGAAGGAGGACTCCGCCGGCCTGAGCCATCGCCTCAATTATGAGAACAGCCGGCATTATCGCATGTCCCGGGAAGTGCCCGGCGAAAAAGGGTTCGTTTATCGTCACGTTCTTTATTCCCACGACCCTTTTCCGGTCCTCCAGCTCGAGTATTCTGTCAACAAGGAGGAACGGGTACCTGTGAGGCATGATCCGCTGGATGGCATTGACGTTCCAGAGAGGCTCTTTCGGCGCGCCAGTTCTCACATTCGGCTCAGGCAGCTGACGGCTCATTTCGCTCAGCTTTTGAACGAACTTGACATTCGTCGCATGTCCGGATTTCACTCCGACGAAGTGTCCTTTGGCCGGAGCTCCCAGCAAGAAGAGATCGCCGATGAAGTCCAGGATCTTATGCCTCACAAATTCATTCTTGAATCTGAGAGGCTCTTCGTTCATTATGTGGTCGTCTTCTATCACAATAGCGTTGTCGAGGCTTCCACCTTTTATCATTCCCTTCTTCCTCAGCATCTCAACATCTTTGAGGAGGACAAAAGTCCTTGCCGGAGCAATCTCGCTGGCAAAGATTTCGTCATTCAATTCAAAGGCAGCGTGCTGAGTTCCAACCAGTCTGTTGTCGTATTCTATCGTGAAGCTTATCTTAAGTCCGTCATAGGGAAGAGCGAGGAGCTCAACGCTGTCTTCACAATAAGAAACAGGTCTGTTCACAACGAAGTACCGCTTCGGGGCATCCTGTTCGATTGGCCTTCCGCTCTTGAGGAGGCTCACAAACGGGGCAGCGCTTCCATCTGAGGGTTCCGCCAATTCCTCGGAATCAATCTCGATTTCAAGATTGTCAATCCCGAGCCCGGCGATAGCGGCCAGAAAGTGCTCAACCGTGTGCACCTCCACACCGCCCTCCGAGAGAATAGTTCTCCTCGAATGATGTGCATCATATCTCGCATTGCCTGCACTGACCCTTATCACGGGTCTTTGAGGGAGGTCCATCCTGACGAATTTCACGCCGAAATCCGCCGGCGCTGGTTTGCACACCACAGATGTCGTTTTTCCGGTATGCAACCCTCTCCCGGTGTACGAGACTTCCTTCTCTATCGTTTTCTGCTTTCCAATCATTTCTTCTTCTCCGCTTCGATTTCCTGGAGCTTCTTCTCAATTACCTTGATTCTCTTGAGGACTTCCGGCAGCCTCCCCATCGCTGCGTGGATTTTCATTGAAACGTTGTGAGGAAGAGCCGGGTAACCGGAGACTGTGGAATTAGGCGGTATGGAACCAATGACTCCCGCTTGCGCGCCTACAAGCGTGTTGTCTCCTATCTGTATGTGCCCGGCAATACCTGCCTGACCTCCAAGAGTGACATTCTGTCCAATCTCAGTGCTTCCCGATATCCCGACCTGCGCTACGATTATGCTGTTCTCGCCAATTGTTACGTTGTGTGCGATTTGGACCAGATTGTCAATCTTGGTCCCTTTCTTTATGGTCGTCGCCCCGATCGTTGCCCTGTCAACAGTCACGTTTGCACCGATCTCAACGTCATCTTCAACGATAACGGTCCCGGTCTGCGGTATCTTCTGATGCGTCTTTCCCTCCCTGACAAACCCGAATCCATCACTTCCTATGACTGTACCGCTGTGAATTATGACACGTTCTCCTATGCTGCATTCCTCCCTTATCGTGACATTCGGATAAACCAACGTTCCTTTCCCGATACTGGCGCGCTCCCCTATGTACACCCCTGCCATAATGGCCGCCTCGTCACCTACAACGGCGCCATCCGCAACGACTACGTTGGCCCCTATTGAAATATCATGTCCAAGCGATACACCCTCGCCGATGACGGCACTGGGATGTATTCCTTTCGCCACCATTGCCTTCTCCGGCCTGAACATTCTGAGAGTCTTGAGGAAAGCGAGGTACGGATCATCCGTTACGATCAAGGGTTTCCCGGTCTTTAGCTCATTTTCCTTTACTATGATTGCTGAGGCTTTGGTCGTACTGAGGTACGCTTCATACTTTGGGTTTGAAAGGAATGTGAGGTCGCCTTCTTCGGCATCTTTTATGGCCGCAACGCCTTTTATCAGGACTTCACCGTCACCCAAGAGCCGGCCGTCAAGTCTCTTTGCTATCTCCTTCAACCGAATCTGCACCTAAGCCTCTCCGCCCAGACCGGATTTTTATCCTTCCTTGTTCAATTCTTCAATTACCCTGTCAGTGAGGTCAAGATCCTTCACTCCATACACAATATTTCCATCTGCGGCATCTATTACCATGGAGTATCCTTCAGCTTCGGCAATTTTGTCAAGGATTGCTTTAACTTTCTCGACTATCGGCTTCATCAGCTCATCGTTCCGTGCGGCAATCTTCCCGGTCTTTGGATCCCAGATCGACTGGACAAATCCCTCGTACTCACTGACCTTCTTCTGGAGCGCCGCCTCCTTCTCTTGTCTCTTCGCTTCACTGAGCATCAGAGATTGACTCTCAAGCTCCTTCCTCATGAGCTCAATCTCCCTCTTCCTCGAATCTGCCTCATTCTGCCAGCCCTGGACATCCACATTGAAGGCTTTCTGAGCTTCCTTCGTGCCTTTGTATGCGGCAAAGATCTTTTCGGAGTCAATGAATGCTATCTTCAGGTCCGCCGCCTGGAGCTCCGGCGCCGCAAACATGCAGAGCAGACCTGCCGCCAGGATACAGATCATCATCATGTTGAGCTTCAATTTTTCTCCCCTCCTTTATGCTAGAAAGGTCCCCCGAGCTGGAGATGGGGCTCCCACCTCGCTCCTTCCTCTCTGTTTATCCCGTACCCGTAGTCGAAACCGATTTCTCCGAGCATCGGCACATCTATCCTGAAGCCAAAGCCAAACCCTTGCATGAAACCTGAGGCCCGGAAAGTCGAAACGCTGTTCCAGGTTCCACCAACGTCATAGAACAGGAGTCCCCTCAATGGCTCAGCGATCGGAAACTGATACTCAGTCGTGTACCCCAGCATGAATCTTCCTCCGTCCCATGCCGCATTGCCTCTGGGATGAATGGAGTAGTCGGGATATCCCCTTAGATAGTCGTATACCGTCCCTCCGAGCCTGAACTTCTCGTAGGTCGGTATTCTGTCCTTGGCCGTGTAGCCCGAGACATACCCTACCCTTCCCCTGAACATGAAAACGGGTTTGAAAAGCCACCTCTTGTAGATTCGTCCGTCAAAGAGATATTTGTGGAAGTTGACATCTCCGCCAATCCGGCCGCCGGCAAACTCTACAGACGACCTGAATCTTCCACCCTTCTTCGGTCTGAACGGGTTATCTGTCGTGACTCCTCTCAGGCCGAAGGTGACGCTGCTGGTTCTCTGCGGCTTTCCGGCCACAAGTGCCAGCGTAGTGTCGGAGACATCTTCGAGGGTGATCTCCTCATACCGGTACGCAACCGACCCTCTCACAACCCTTGACCTGGGGACAAGTTTCTCTGCAAAAACCGATCCGCCTTTCCGGTATTCGGTGTAATAGTCCAGTACTCTCTGTGCATTGTAAGCCTCAAATCCTGCAGTCGTAGGAGTATCAAGCAGCCATGGATCTGTGAAACTCAATTCTATGTTGCTCCTCCTGCTTCCCCTTTCAAGCCTCAGGCTGATTGATTGATTGTTTCCAAACAGGTTGTTGTGTCCTACTTCTGCAAATCCGGTCAGACCGGTCGCGGTCCCGTAGCCGAACCCTGCATTCGCGGTTCCAGTTTGCTTTTCCTTCACCTTGAATATGAGGTCGATATCCCTCCCGTTCTCGTCCACTTCGTAATCGACCAGCACGTCTTCGAATATACGCAGATTGAAAACGTCTCTCTGACCATGGGCAAGCAGCGACCTTTTGAACGGGTCGCCGGGTTTTAGAAAGAGTTCCCTCCTTATCACCTTCTCCTTCGTTCTCGTGTTGCCTGTGATTCTTATGTCTCTTACGTAAGAAGGTTCCCCCTCCTGCATCATATATACAACATCAAGCACAGTATCCTGTGGAGTCATTTCCGGGGTAACAGCGACGAACAGATAGCCTTTCTCAGCATAAGCTTCAAACAGATTCTGTCTCGTTCTCTCTATCCTCTCTTCGCTGTAAAGGGTCCCTGTCTGGGAAGCGATGGCGTCACTAACTTCCTTGTCGGACAGCGCCTTGTTTCCGTTCCAACTGACGCTTCCAATTACGTATCGCAGTCCTTCGTCAATCTCTATATTGAGGTCTACCCACCGGTTATCTGCACTGTAGTTAACGAAATGCCCCTTCACCTTGGCATCCTTGTACCCTCTGTTCTTGAAAAACGCCTCAAGCTTCTCGATGTCCATGTCTGCATACTCATCCTTGTAGGCGCCGCTTCTCAGGAAACCCTTCTTCTTCGTAGCCATCACCTTCCTCAACTGCTTCTCCGTTGTGCCCTGGTTTTCGCTGAAGCTTATGCTTCTTACCTTCACCTTGGGTCCTTCAGTTATCTCGAAGACAATTGCCACCCCCCGGGGAGTCTCGGTGGGGGTTTTCGACCACTGAATTTTGGCAAGAGGACGTCCCTCTTCCTTATAGTATGAGAGGAGTTTTTCCACGTCCTCCGCAAGGCGGAAGCCGTCGACAAGCTGGCCTGGTGAAGTAGAGATTTTCTCTTTAAGGGTATCCGTACCGCCCTTCTTGTTTCCCTTGAACTCAATCTTGGAAATTTTTTCTCTCTCTTTCACTTTTATGACAAGAGAAATCCCGTCTCTCTCAGCGGTTGCCTCGACCTGAACGTCGGAAAAAAGCCCGAGCGAATAGAGCTTCTTCACCCCATTCGCCACGTCATCTCTCCTTAGTTCCTGGCCGGCTTTCAGAGGGAAGGTCGAGAGTATGAGCCCCTCTTCCACAGCTATGTTTCCGCTCACGGCTATTGATTTAACAGTCTCAGTCTGAGCCAGCAAGGGTCCTGCGACTGCAAAAATCAACAAAAAATTAAGGCCCCACATAATGCGGCCTTTGATCCCGATGAATGCACCGATGTTCATTTTGTCTCCTCGAATACCAATTCTCCTTCCTTTAGGTCAACAGAAATAAGAGAATCGTCGCTGATTCCTTTCCTGAGGATAAGTTCTGCGATAGGATCCTCTATCAATCTCTGAATTGCGCGCTTGAGCGGCCTTGCGCCGAGAACCGGGTCAAATCCCTTTTCAATAAGAAACTTCATTGCAGAGTCGTTCAGAGAAAGCCGCACTTTCTGCCCGTTCAGTCTTTCATTGACTTCGCTTATCAGGATGTGAAGGATTTGCTCCATCTCGGGTCTTCCAAGCGACCTGAAGACGATAGTATCATCGATTCTATTCAAGAACTCAGGGTTGAAGACCCTTTTCATTTCATCCAGCACCATTTCGCGCATCTGGTCATAAGTCGCCCTCTCATCGGTCTTCTGGAACCCCATACTGACACCCGACTTGATTCTCCTCGTGCCGAGATTTGAGGTCATTATGAGAACGGTGTTCTTGAAATTCACTTTTCTCTTGAAGCTGTCCGTAAGCTGCCCATCATCAAGAACCTGAAGAAGGATGTTGAACACGTCGGGGTGTGCCTTCTCGATTTCATCGAGGAGAACGACAGAGTACGGCTTCCTTCTCACCTTCTCGGTGAGCTGTCCACCCTCCTCATAGCCGACGTAACCGGGGGGAGCACCCACAAGACGGGAGATGGCGAACTTTTCCATGTACTCAGACATGTCAATACGGATCAGCGCATCTTCGTCGTTGAAGAGAAACTTCGCCAGCACTCTGGCAAGCTCAGTCTTTCCGACTCCTGTGGGCCCGAGGAAAATAAACGACCCTATGGGCCTCCTTGGATCCCTCAGACCCGCCCTGTTCCGCCTGATCGCCTTCGAAATCGCCGAAAGGGCCTCGTCCTGGCCGATAATTCTCTTCCGGAGCTCGTCTTCCATCCGCAGAAGCCGGCTCGATTCCTCTTCCTCCAGTCTGGAAATCGGAATTCCGGTCATTACTGCAACTATCCTTGCGATGTCCTCACCGTTCACCTTTGCTTCCCTGTCGAGCTTCGAGCTGTCCCAGTTTTTCTTCACTTCCTTGAGTTTCGCTCTCAGCTCTTTCTCTTTGTCTCTCAGCCTTGCCGCCCTCTCAAACTCCTGGGCTTGTATGGCCGACTCTTTTTCCTTGGTCAATTCGTCAACCTTCTTCTCTATCTCCTTCACTTCCTGAGGGACTGTCGAAACGGAAAGCATGGCCCTTGAGCCAGCTTCGTCAATCACATCTATCGCTTTGTCGGGAAGGAACCTGTCGCTGATATAGCGGTCGGACAGCTTTGCGGCAGCAACGACTGCCTCATCGGTTATCTTGACCTTGTGATGGGCTTCATATCTGTCTCTCAAGCCCATGATTATCTGAATCGTCTCCTCGACTGTCGGAGGATCAACCATTATCGGCTGGAATCGTCTTTCGAGGGCGCCGTCTTTCTCTATGTATTTCCTGTAGTCATCAAGAGTCGTGGCACCGATGCACTGCAGTTCCCCCCTTGCCAGGGCAGGTTTCAACATGTTCGAAGCATCTATCGCGCCTTCAGCGCCGCCGGCGCCGACTATGGTGTGAAGCTCGTCTATGAAAATGATTGAGTTCTTGGATTCCCTGATCTCATTCATTACCGCCTTGAGTCTCTCTTCAAACTGTCCTCTGTACTTTGTTCCGGCGACAACTGCGGCCAGATCAAGCGTCACGATCCGCTTGTCCTTCAGGGTCTCCGGAACCTTGTTCTCCACTATCCGCTCGGCAAGGCCCTCCGCGATCGCGGTCTTTCCGACCCCGGGTTCGCCTATGAGAACCGGGTTGTTCTTTTTTCTCCTCGAGAGGACCTGAATCACTCTCTCAATCTCGGAGTTCCTTCCGATTATCGGATCAAGCTTCCCCTCGGCCGCAAGCGCCGTCAGGTCCCTTCCGAATTGGTTCAGAGCAGGAGTTTCGACTTTTTCTTCTCTCTCTGAGGACATCTGGGGAGTCCCGTGAAGAAGCCTCATCATCTCCTCTCTGACCTTTTTTCTGTCGAGACCAAGCTCCATGAGAACTCTTGCCGCAATTCCCTCGCCTTCTCTTATTAGACCCAGGAGCAGGTGTTCGGTTCCAACATAGTTGTGGCCGAGCTGCCTCGCCTCGTCAACAGAGAGCTCGAGAACCCTCTTGGCCCTTGGAGTAAAAGGTATCTCTCCGATGGTCATGGTTCCGCCTGATTCCGATACCATGCTTTCGACGGTCTGCCTCACCGTATCAAGGTCGAGCCCAAGGTTATGCAGGACATCGGCAGCCACTCCCTCTCCCTGCCTCACGATTCCCAGGAGAAGGTGCTCCGTGCCAATATAGTCGTGATGAAGTCTCGCGGCTTCCTCTCTTGCCAGATATATTACTTTTTTCAGCCGTTCAGTGAACTTGTCATGCATGACAGAACCTCCACTCTATGATGAGACAGCTTTTCTTTTCCCGACCGGGCCTTCTTCTCATCATTTCTGCTCGAGTCTCTTTCTTATCATCTCCGCCCGCATCACGTTTCTCTCCGGAGATTCCATCTCCTTGTCCACCGCCTTCTGAAGATGGGCGGGCTGCATGAAGACCAGGATCTCGTTCAAGGTTTTCACACTGGGCAGCCCTTTGAACTCAAGTGCGAGTCCGAGCCTGACCAGAGATGTAAGGCTTATCACTTCCTGGGAGTTGATTATCCTCGAGAACATGAGCGTTCCCAGGGCGCGCCAGACTTTGTCTTCAATCTGTATCCTTGCGTCCTTTATGAGGACTTCCCTCGCCCTAGCTTCAAAATCAATCACCTGCTTCGTGACTTTCCCAAGATTCGATGCTATCTCGTGTTCGCTCTGGCCCAGGGTTGTCTGGTTGGAAATCTGGAAGAAATAGCCCAGAGTATCCGTCCCTTCTCCATAAAATCCCCGTATTGCAACTCCAACTTGTTTAAGCCCTTCCAGAATTTCTCTCACCTTTTTTGTTAGGACGAGGGCCGGCAGGTGAATGAGAACGGAGACCCTGAGGCCTGTGCCGATATTTGTCGGGCAGGAAGTGAGGAAGCCGAACTCTTCGTTGAATGCGTATTCAAGTCTTCCGCTCAGCTCGTCATCCAGTCTGGAGGCGGAATGCCACGTGTTCTCCACCTGGAACCCTGAAGAGATACTCTGAATCCTGATGTGATCTTCTTCATTGACCATTGCGCTCAGGGACTCGTCTCGCGAGACAACGATGCCTCTTGCCTTCGACTCACCGGTAAGGTCGGGGCTGATGAGGTGCCGCTCAACGAGAAAACGTTTGTCTATGTTGGAGATCTCGGCCATTTTTATCTGGAGGCTTTTCTTCAAGCTGGCCGTTTTGCTTGCAGCCGAAAAGACGCTCGCAATGATTACGCTCAGCTGATCCTGTCTCGCCTTGTGAGTGAAAGGATACCCCTTAAGATTTCTCGCAAGCCTTACTCTTGTGCTCAACACGGTGACGCATTCCGGCCCTTCGCCACTGAGCCATGAGCAGGTCCCGTTAACTAGTTCGTCCAGAGTGGTCATTCGTCTTCTCCCTGAGGCCTCTCTCAAGGGGTGCTCCCCTCTGATTCCAGCGTTCTTATCTTGTCCCTTATGTCCGCTGCCTTTTCAAATTCCTCTTTCTCTATGGCAATCTCAAGTTCCTCGTGAAGTTTCTGCATCTCTCTTCTCTTGAGATATACCCCTCCTTCGGACAGGGGTGCCTTGCCTGAATGACGCGTGCTTCCATGGATCCTTCTCAGGAGCGGCTTTATCTGAGCCTTGAAGGCCGAGTAGCATTCCGGGCAGCCAAGATGCCCTGTCTCCCGGAAGCTCGAGAAGAGAAGCCCGCAGCTTGGGCACTGAATCCTGCCGATTTTTTCTTCTTCGGTTACACCCATTTCGTCAAACAGACTGGATAGGAGTTCAGAGATTGAGCCATGATTGGTTACGTTAAGTTTCTTTTCCTCCGCGCATTTCCTGCAAACGTGAAGTTGACGTATCTTGTTGTTTACAATCTTTATGATGTGGTCCGTGGCCGGAGCCTTCCTGCAAATTTGGCATTGCATCGTCTATCTTACCCCATCTTTGAGTTTGATTTCCACTTTTTCTGCTGGAACAAGCCTGCCGTTCATAAGTCTCGAGACTCTGCTTCCGATTGAAACCAGCTCATCATTGTGTGTAGCCACCACAAAAGTTTCTCCTCTCCTCTCGGAAAGCTCTTTCAGGAGAGTATGAATTCCCGCGGCACTTTCCCTGTCCAGGCTTCCGGTCGGCTCGTCAGCAAGCACGACCTGGGGAGAATTCACGAGGGCCCTGGCCACAGCGACCCGCTGCTGCTCCCCGATTGAGAGTTCGCCCGGCCTGTGGCTTGCCCTATCGGCGAGCCCTACTTCATCAAGAAACTCTTCGGCCAGCTTGCGAGCTTCCCTTTTCGTCAAGCCTCCGAGGAGCGCAGGCAGCATCACGTTCTCGGCAGCATCGAACTCCGGGAGAAGATGATGAAACTGAAACACAAAACCAATCTCCTTGTTTCTGAGCCTGGCAAGGTCATCATCTGAGAGAAGAAAAACATTTCTTCCGTTCTGATACACAACTCCGCTTGTCGGCCGTTCAAGGGTGCCCAAGATATGCAGCAATGTACTTTTCCCGGCTCCTGAAGGGCCCACTATTACAAACACCTCGCCCTTCCTCACGTCAAGGTCGACACCCAAAAGAACCTTAATCTCTTTCGAGCCTGTGATGAAGCTCTTCTCGATCCTCTCGGCACGCAGCACTACGCCCGTACCCGGTGAGTCATTCATATCGTATGGCCTCGACCGGAACAAGCCGCGAAGCCTGCCTGGACGGATGGAGAGTAGCAATGAAAGATATGAGCATGACTGCCGCTGCGATCTCCACAAGGTCGAGCATCTCTAGTTTTATCGGCAGAGTATCTATGAAGTAAATGTCTCCCGGCAGCTCGATGAATTTGTACTTGCCTATCGCGAGCGAGATGAGGACGCCAATCACGCCTCCAAAGAACGTTCCGACAGCCCCCACTATGAGCCCCTGAAGGACAAAAATCCTCATTATTCCCCTTGAAGTCACCCCGAGAGACCTGAGAACACCGATGTCTCGCCTCTTCTCCATGACAAGCATCATGAGCATGTTCCTTATATTGAACGCTGCGACGAGGACTATCAATGTCAATATGATGAACATTACCTTTTTTTCCATCTTCATCCATGCAAACAGGTTCCGGTTGAGCTCAATCCAATTGTTGGTCCTAAACGGATATCCGCCCAGCGCCTTCAATATCCTATCACCCATTCTGGGAGCATCCATCATCTCTTTGATTTTTACTTCCACGCCGGTTACGGCTTCGCCGAGCTCAAGAAGCTTCTGGGCCGATGAAAGTGTCACAAATATGAAACTCGAATCGTATTCATACATGCCCGAATCAAAGATTGACACGACAGTGAACTTCTGCATCTTCGGCATGAATCCAAAGGGCGAGAACCCGCCGGAGAACGGCGAGACGACCCTAAGTTCGTCCCCAATGGTCAATCCCAGAGAAGCAGCAAGCTCCTTGCCGACCACGACCCCCGGCCCGTGACCTTCCCGGTCAATTGCCGAGATCCTGGGTCTAAGATTCTGAGCGATTTCGGTCACAGATCGTTCCTGAGTCAAATTTACTCCCTTGAGCACTGCGCCTTCCGAACCGCCTTCACTCGCCAGCATGACCTTTGCGTACACAAAGGGAGAAGAGGCGACTACACCCGGAACAGAGTTTATCTTCTTCACGATCTGCCAGTTTTCCTCAATTCCCTTCTCGTTGTACCCAAGCACTATGACATGGGCATTCGTCCCCACAATCCGCTTCTGCACCTCGTCCTCAAAGCCGTTCATTACGGCGAGCACGATTACGAGCGCGGCAACGCCAACGACGACTCCGCCCACGGAAACGGCAGCAATCGTGCCCATGAAACTTCTTTTCCGTCTGGCCGTGAGATATCTCAGCGCAATGAAGACTTCATAGGGTTTCAGCAGTTTCATCACTCGCTTCCCTCTTCCTCGATTTCGTTTCTGACCGGCGGAAAGAGAATGGCTTCCCTTATGTTTCCGACATTTGAGAAAAGCATGACGAGCCGGTCTATACCGACCCCCAAGCCGCCCGTCGGCGGCATGCCGCACTCAAGCGCCGAGATGAAATCCCTATCCATCACCTGCGCCTCCACGTCACCTTTCTCCCGCAATGCAGCCTGACGCTCAAATTGCTTCTCCTGTTCGGTCGGATCGTTTTGTTCCGAGAATGAATTTGCAAGCTCCAGACCGCCGGCAAAGAGCTCAAATCTTTCCACGACCTTCGGGTTGCCTCTCTTCTCCTTTGCAAGGGGCGAGAGGTCTTTCGGATAGTCGATGACACATGTTGGCTGTATAAGCCCCGGCTGTATTACGCTCGAGAAAAGCTCGTCAACCATCTTTCCGTATCCCGCCTTCTCGCCGACCTCAATCCCGAACTGCAGGCACGCCTTCCTCGTGGATTTCTCATCCATATCCAGAAGATCGAGACCGGTTTTCTCCTTAAGCGAGTCAAAAAAACCGATGCGTCTCCAGGGCGGCTTAAAGTCAATGTTCTGAGAGTCAAATTCACAGACTGTTGATCCTTTCACTTCCATCAGGATCGAGCACACCATCTCTTCAAGAAGAGTCATCATATCAAGGTAGTCGCTGTATGCCTCGTAAAGCTCCATCATGGTGAACTCAGGCGAGTGGAGTTTGTCCATTCCCTCGTTCCTGAAGTCCTTTCCGATCTCATAGACCTTCTCGAATCCGCCTACTATGAGTCTCTTGAGGTACAGTTCATCTGAAACTCTCAAATAGAGCCGCCGTTCCAGTGCCTCGTGCCGTGTTGTGAACGGCTTTGCAAACGCTCCTCCGTAGATGGGCTGAAGTATTGGCGTTTCAACTTCGGTGAAACCCTTCGAGTCAAGGAACCTTCTCATTGCCGTAAGCACCTTCCCCCGCATTACAAACGTATCACGCACAAAATCATTAACAATCAGGTCAACGTAGCGCCTCCTGAACCTCGTCTCCACATCTTTCAATCCATGCCACTTCTCGGGCAGAGGCGTGAGGGATTTGGTGAGCAGGACCAGCTCTTCCGCCTTGACAGTCGTCTCCCCAGTTTTTGTTTTGAATACCTTTCCTCTAACGCCGACTATGTCGCCGACGTCCAGAAGGTCAAAAAGCGCATAAGCTTCTTCGCCGACCTCATCTTCTCTGAAGTAGACTTGAATCTTTCCAAGAAAGTCCTTGATGTGCGAGAAACTGGCTTTGCCGTGGCCTCTCTTTGACATGAGCCGTCCGGCGACCGAAATAGTCTCATTTGCGCTCTGGAGCGCATCGGCAGATTCCAGGATCTCTTTCGAGCGGTGAGAGATTTTGAACGAGTAGGCATAGGCCGGCGTGTTTCTCTTACGCAGGATTTCAAGTTTGTCTCTTCTCAACTTGGTAAGTTCATCAAGCGGGGACATGTCTTCTCTACCTCAATCCTTTCTGGTTCACCTGAACGGGAAGCCTTCAACCTGCGCAATTGAGACAATAAATATAGTCGCCGTTTTCTCGGGGTGTCAAGGAGACCCAGCGTCGTGTCCGGGAAACTCCTTGCGTATGCCTTTCCCCCCGGACACGACACTTTCATAGGGGCTCCCCGCCCCTCTGACGCTTCAGGATGCTCCTACTCGTCGCATCCTTCCGCTGTCACCCCTGAGGGGGTCGGCCACGACCCCCTCATACCCCCTGGCAGTGTGCCTTGTGAGGCATCGTGCATTAGGCAAGGTTATTTCCGCGACGGCACACTGGCTCCCTTCCTTCTCCCGGCCGTTTCAAGAGAGAATTTGTCGAACTCTTTGGGAGGAGTAACCGGGTAGTCTCCTGTGAAGCACGCATAGCAATACTTGTCAGGCTCCCGGACACTGTTCCTCAATCCCTCAAGCGAGAGATATTCCATGCTATCAACGCCTATGAAAGAAGCCAGTTCTTTCATGGACAGGTTTCGAGCAATCAATTCGCTCCTTCTTGGAGTGTCTATGCCGTAGAAACACGGGTCGATTATCTGCGGCGATGCTACTCTGAAGTGAACCTCCCTGGCACCGGCCATTCTCACCATCCTGATCAGCTTCTTGCTCGTGGTCCCCCTCACCACCGAATCATCCACGATTGCGACGCGCTTCCCTCTAAGGATGTCGCGTACCGCATTGTACTTCACTCTTACCCCCAGGTCCCGCAGCTTTTGCTTCGGATGGATGAAGGTTCGCCCTACGTAGTGATTCCTGATGAGACCAAGTTCAAACTTGATGCTGGCTTCTTCAGAAAACCCAAGCGCTGCGGAGTTACTGGAATCCGGCACTGCTATGACTATGTCGCAGGGAGCCGGCGCCTCAGATGCCAGCGTCCTGCCCAGGTTTCTCCTCACGGTGTCAACGCACTCACCAAAGACAATTGAATCGGGCCTCGAGAAATAGATTAGCTCAAAGATACATCGTGCCTGCTCGACACTCCTGGAAATGCGAAAACTCTTCTGTCCGTTCTTGTCGATCAGCAACAGTTCCCCAGGCTCGATCTCCCTCACCAATCTGCCGCCTATTATATCGAATGCACAGCTTTCCGAGGCAACGACAGGATTGGAGCGGACGCTTCCCAGGGTGAGCGGCCTGAAGCCAAACGGATCCCGGCCCGCAAATATCTGATTCTCAGTCATGATGGCAAGCGAATACGCTCCGCGAACGCAGGACAGCGCTTCAAGAATCATTGCGGGCAGAGTCTTCTCCTTTGACCTGGCAACCAAATGCAGTATCACTTCCGTGTCCATTGTGGTCTGGAAAACAGAACCTTGACGCTCCAACTCATTGCGCAGGCCGGCCGCGTTAACAATATTTCCGTTGTGGGCAATTGCAAGCTTCCCTTTTCTGTAATCCACAATCATGGGCTGAGCATTCTCGATTCTGGTTGAGCCCGTGGTCGAATACCGGTTATGGCCGGTTGCCAGGTGCCCGGGAAGCTGATTCAAGACCGAAGGAGTGTAAACATCGGAAACAAGCCCCATTGCTTTATGGGAGAAAAATTGTTTTCCATCCGAGGAGACAATTCCAGTAGATTCCTGGCCTCTGTGTTGAAGGGAGTAAAGGCCGAGATGTGCCAGCCGTGATGAATCCCTCGGTCCGAATGTCGAGAAGACTGCACACGAGTGTTTCAGTTCTTTTGTCATGCCCAGCCACTCTCTTTCTGCATGAAACTCATAGATTCTTCAAGCTCCATCCTCTCATCGGACTCTCGTTTCCCGAGAATGAAGAAAGTTGTCAGGCCTTTTCCGGGCGACAGGTGATTGCCGGCCCGTGAAGAGCACGAGGAGTCACCGGGTCCGTAAGAATCGAGAGGTTCTGATATGATGGATTCGCAAGAAATCCCATGATGGGCTTCACTTCAATCTCTGAGGGATACGATGAAAACCCGGCTCTCCAGATTACTCCCCTAACAACCCGGCTGAGATGTTCTATTCCGTGAATGTCTTCGAGATTCTTCTTGATCAAAAGACCCTCACGGCAATCCTTGCTCCAGACGAAAAAATTCAGCCTGGATTTCCCGCCGTTGTCCCAAAAGGCTTCATTCTCATTTCTTATCTCAAAGACCTGCCTGTTGGGATTGAAGAACCTGAGGCTTTCCTCAAGCGCGGCCTTCATCTTACCCGTTGCCTTTTCCCCGTCATTCCTGAATTCTGCCAGCCAGACATCATGCCGTGAGAGCTCAACCAGATTCTTCGAGCATGTTATCTCAGAGACAAGCGTGTGGAATGCGGTCGAAGCCGCAAGATCAGTCCTTTTCATTGTAATCAGAACGCCGAGAATCATCGCAGAAGATACCTTCTGATGGATTCAAATATCTTGAGCCCGGGTCCGGGAGCTTCCATGGCAGCAAAGTCTCCTTGTGATCCTCTCTTCGACTGTCCCCATTTCCCCTCAATTGAATCCGGGACGCTCCTCAGCTTCAGTGCTCTTTCAGGGTGCGGCATGAAAGCCAGGACGTTTCCCTTAACGTTAGTGATCCCGGCTGCATTAAGGAATGAACCGTTTGGGTTTGTTGGGAACGAGTGTTCAAAATCTCCCTTAGGAGTCGAGTATCTGAACACTACCTGTCCATTCCGTTCGAGTTCTCTTTCGACATCCTCTGTCAGGCCAATGAATCTTCCTTCCGCATGGGCAACCGGAAGCGGGAGAATCTCGTTTTCATCAAACTCAGAAGTGAAAGGAGACTCAGGATCTTTTTTCACGCTCACATGAACCCATGAACAGTAGTATCCTATTCTGTCATCAGAGATGTTTGGGCCGAGCCCGAGCACGATTTTGTCCATATCCCAACCCGGGACCAGACCCGCTTCGACCAGGATCTGTGCCCCGTTGCAGATGCCGAGGACAGGTTTTCCGTCAAGGGCAAGTGACGAGAGCTCGTCCATCAGCGGGCTTCTTGAGGCGACGACGCCCGCCCGAACACGATCTTGAAAAGAGAACCCGCCCGGGAGTACGAATGCGTCGAAGGAACTGAGCACATCCGAAGAGTTCCACCTGAAAAGTTCTCCATCCATTCCGGCAAGCTTAACGGCTCTCAATGTCTCGAATTCACAGTTCATGCCGGGAAACTGAATTACGGCAACTCTCAAGATTTGTACCCTCCTAGTGTCGTGTCCTGTAAGTTCCTTGTCTATGTCTTTGCCCCTGGACACGACACTTTCATAGGGGCTTCTCGCCCCTCTGACGCTTCTGGATGCTCCTACTCGTCGCATCCCTTCGCTGTCACCCCTGAGGGGGTCGGCCACGACCCCCTCACACCCCCTGGAAGTGTGCCTTATGAAACGCCCTGCATTTCGTAAAGTTGTCTCTGCGACGGCACACTAGTTAGAACTTATCGAAATCAGGATAGGAAATCAAGCCAGATTCTGCGCGAAGACTTTCAGTCTCCTGGACCTTGTCGGATGCCTGAGCTTTCTCAACGCCTTGGCTTCAATCTGCCTGATCCTCTCTCTTGTTACATTAAAGAAAGCTCCGACTTCTTCAAGGGTCCTGGGACATCCGTCTTCAGTGAGCCCGAACCTGAGTTTCACAACCTTGGCCTCCCGCGGAGTGAGCGTTTCAAGAACGGCGCCGACTTCATCCTTGAGCATGGCAAAGGCAGCCGAATGGGCAGGTGAAACAACACTCGTATCCTCGATGAAATCTCCCAGACTGGACTCGTCCTCTTCCCCTATCGGCCTGTCAAGAGAGATCGGCTCCTGCGCCGCCTTGAGCACACCTCTTACCTTCTCGACCGGCATCGTGAGCTTCTCCGCAATCTCTTCGGGCGTGGGCTCTCTTCCATATTCCTGGACGAGTCTTCGCGACACCCTCACGACCTTGTTTATGGCTTCAATCATATGGACCGGGACTCTGATCGTTCTCGCCTGGTCGGCAATTGCCCTCGTGATTGCCTGCCTTATCCACCAGGTCGCGTACGTACTGAACTTGTACCCTTTTCTATAGTCAAACTTGTCCACGGCTCTCATGAGCCCGGAATTTCCTTCCTGAATCAGGTCGAGAAATTCAAGGCCTCTGTTCGTGTACCTCTTTGCAATGCTGATCACAAGCCGCACGTTCGCTTCAATCATCGCCTTCTTAGCTTTTTCCCTCTTCCTTTCCCCTTCGATTATTTGCCGTACTGCACCATATAGTCTCGCTTTGGGAATCCTGGCCTCGAGCTCGATTCTTCTTATCTTGCGGTTACTGTTCTTTATTTTTCTCAATGCTTCGTTAATCTTCTCTATTGTAAGCCTGCTTTCTTTTTCAACAGCCCTTCTGTGTTTCGGGCCTTTCCGCGCTTTTCTCAAGAGCGCAAGCAGCTGCTCGTGGGTCCTTCCAACCGACTTTTCACACTGGTGCACTTCGTTCTCCGCTTCCCTGAGTCTCTCAACCAGCCCCTTGAGCCTGGCCGAGAACTTCTCGATGAGTTTCGGGTTGAAGGTGATCTTCCGCAGATCCTCATTTATCTTCTCATTGTATCTGTCTATCGATTCATTCAGAGACGTGCGCTTCTTTTCCGACACTTTCTTTGTGGACTGTGACCAAAGTTTGTTCAGCGTGCCCTGGAGTCTCGCGACTCTGGAAACTGTCTTCAGGACCTTCGCCTTCTCCCTTCTCCCCGAGAAGTCCGGGTTCCAGCTTCCGAAGTCAACCTGAATCAAGTCTTCTATTCTCATCTTTCCCTGCGAGAGTTTCGCGGCAAGTCCCTGAAGTTCCCTGATGATCGTTGCAGTCTGGAAGAGAGCCCTGCAAACCATCTCGTCCCCGGCCTCGATTCTCTTTGCAATCTCCACCTCACCCTCTCTGTCGAGGAGGGGGACTTTGCCCATTTCACGAAGATACATTCTTACAGGGTCATCATACCTGATGGCCTGAGCCACTTGCTGGGTCTCGAGTTTCCTCTCCTCAACCTTCTTGAGCTTCTCTGCCTTTTCCCTTCCCTCTTCAGCCGTCTCGAAGACGTCAACCTTCATCTCATTGAGCAGCATGAAGAGTTCATCCATCTGGTCAACCGTTGTGTCATCATCAAGAAAGGTTTCAATCTGATCGTGGGTGACATAGCCCTGCTTAACGGCAAGGGACTTAAGTTCCTCCACTCTCGGATCCTTGATAAAATCAGTCATTCAGCATGACTCCTTTCCTTGGTTACCATGTGCCGAGAAAGGCAGCACGAAAGAAAACTGCTCCTTCTATCCGTAAAGCTCCTTAAGCTCAGCCATAATTCCACTCTTCTCTTCAAGAAGACTGGTGGCATCAATACCTTGTTTTTCCCTTCTCTTTATGTCCTGGTCAATCTCACTCGCTCTTCTTCTCAGGGCCATCTGCTTGAGTTTCTTCACGTAATCCTTCAGGACAGTTTCCCTGTCAACCCCGGAGAACTTGTCCTCGATGGCAAGCCTTGACAAGAGACTCTTTGCCTCTTCGTCTTCAATCCGGTGAAGAAGCCCTGCGACCCCATTTCCCTCCAGCGTTTCGCCGCAATCCAGGATGGTCCGTGCAACCTTCCGTAACAAAGGATCGGCAAAGAGCTCTTCTTCTATCGGCTGCAATGCTTCCCTCGGCAGGCTCGGGCTGGAAACAAGGAGGGCAAGGTATTCAAGTTCGATATTCGAAACAGAAAGCCCGGCTGGCTTGGCGGGTACGAGACCAACCCCAGGTCTCTCTCCGGATCTCCTCCTTTCGGTTTCAGTGAACAGCACTGCCTCGTCGAATGAAAATACCGCGGCAGTCCGTTCCACAAGGACTCTTCTCGAAAGAGGATCCTCAGCCCTAGCTATGAGCTCAACAATATTCCTTAAAGCTTCTTCCCTGCTTTTCTTCTCTGAGGCAAAACAGTCCCTCAGGAATTCAATCGCATCCAAAGATATACTTGCATCTTCGAGGAATTTCTCTCTGCCCACTTTTCTGATGTAGGTGTCAGGGTCATGCCCTTGAGGAAGACAGATGACGTTGACCCGAAGACCTCCTTCAAGCAGGATACCGATGCTTCTCATTGCTGCAGCTATCCCGGCCCGGTCCGCATCAAAAACGACCGAGACTTTTTCGGCAGCTCCCTTGAGCATCCTTGCGTGCCCCGGCGTCAGTGAAGTCCCTGATACCGCGACAACGTTCCGGATTCCAGACTCAAACAGGGCGATGAAGTCCATGTATCCTTCGACAAGGAAAGCAAAGCCGGCTTCCCTCACGGAGCGTTTTGTCCTCGAAAAACCGTAGAGTATGTCGGATTTCTTGTAGATTGCAGTCTCCGGAGAATTCAGATACTTCGGCAGTGAGTCGTCAAGCGCCCTTCCGCCGAATCCGACAATCCTCGAAGACACGCTTTCGACAGGGAACATGAGCCTGTCTCTGAAACGGTCGTATGTTGCGCCGCTCTGATCGTCGCGGACAAGAAGACCCGCCCTGAGAAGCAGCTCATCTCCAAGAAGTTTCCCTCCGTGGTCAAGCAAGTTCCTCCAGCCCGGGAGGGCAAGTCCGAGCCTGAGTTCCCTTGCAGTTTCTTCTCGCACGCCTCTTGTCTTCAGGTACTCCTTTCCCTTTTTCCCGGCATCCCCCCAGAGAGAGTTCTCGAAGAACCCGGCTGCCAGCTCATTTGCCTCATAGAGTCTCGAATATTCTTCGTTTTCCGCCTTTGCCTTCGGCAGTCTCACACCGCCTTTGTCAGCCAGATAGTTTGCCGCTTCTGAGAAGCTCATCTTCTCGGTCGATGTCAGAAATGTGAAAACGTTTCCCCCCGCTCCGCAGCCGAAGCAGTGATAGAGCTGCTTTTCGGGGCTCACGATGAAAGAAGGAGTCTTCTCGTTGTGAAAAGGACAAAGTCCCTTATAGTTCCTTCCGGCTTTCTTGAGTGAGACTCTTTCGCCGATAATTCCAACGATGTCGACGCTGCTTCTTATGCGGTCAATCAGTTCTGGAGCATACATATCTGCCGGCCCCGGCCATTACCTCCATTGCCTACTGTCAAAGGTCACTTCACCAGAACGATAGTGACTCCTTTTCCGCCATCTCTGATCTCAGCATCTCTTATCTCTTTCACTGAGGGGTGACTCTTGAGCATGTCTGAGATCGTTTTCTTCAGGATTCCTTTTCCTATGCCGTGAATTATTCTTATCTCGTCTTTTCCTTGAAGAAGGGCGGTGTCGAGAGCCCTGTCAACTTCACTCATTGCCTCGTCCACCCTCATGCCCCTCACGTCAACAGTCCCGCTTGAAGTTCTGTCTTCGCTCTTTGTCACTGTAACGTGAGGCCTTGCCCTGCCGTCATCGGTCCCAATCGTCCGGAGAGCGTCAACCGGGACTTTGATTCTTATGCCGTCTTTCTCAATCGAAACCCTGCCGTGAGAATCCGGAGATCCGACAATTGTGCCCTCCCAGTCAATTCCAAGCACCCTTACGTTTGTACCAGGTTTCAGGTTCACAGGTTCCTTACGGTTTTCCTGAAGGAAAAGAGGCTCTTCAAGCTCACGCTCACGTTCCTCAAGCGACCGCTTCGTCTTTTCTGTCTCGGCAAGTCCGAGGTCGTTCTTCTTCGCCAGCCTTCTTGCTTCTTCAAGAACCCTTCTTGTCTCAGAAAGCATGGCCCGCGCTTCTTCCCTGGCTTTTCTCTTCACGGTTCTGGCCTCGGATTCAGAAAGGGCGATTTTTTCTTCATAGGTCTTCCGCAAGGATTCCGCCTCTTCTCTTTCCTTTCTCGCGGAGTCCTTCTCTCTCTCGAGTCCGGAAGAAAGCGAGTCAAGTTCTTCGAGCACGGTCTCCAGTTTCACCTTTTCTTTCCCGAGAAGCTCGTAGGCCCGGTCCACGATTGCTTTCCTGAGCCCTAGTCTCCTTGCCGTCGCTATGGCCCTGCTCTGGCCGGGAATTCCGGCCTTCAGTCTGAACTGCGGCTCCTCTGTCGCGGAGTCAAACTCCATGCAAGCGTTCTCAATTTCTTTTACGGCCGATGCAAATAGTTTCAACTCGCCGAGGTGAGTCGTCGCAATGACAAATGATTTCCTGGAAGCAAGGTGCTCAAGAACAGCCATGGCTATGGCGCCGCCCTCTGAAGGGTCGGTCCCCAGACCGATCTCATCAAGAAGCACGAGAGTCGAGCTGTCTGCACGCTCGACGATCTCAGTTATCTGCTTCAAGTGGGAAGAAAAAGTGCTGAGACTGGCCTCTATGGATTGTTCGTCTCCTATGTCGGCCAGGATGTCGCTGAAGAACGGAAGCTCACTCCCGTCTCCCGCCGGAATGGGAAGCCCGGACATGCTCATCGCAGAAAGAAGCCCGATTGTCTTCAGCGCAACGGTCTTTCCACCGGCATTCGGACCTGAGATCAGAAGAATACTCTTTCCGTCACCGAGTTCGAGATCAAGCGGAACGACTTCACCGGGAGATTGAACAGACAGTAACAGAGGATGACGGAAGCTCCTTATCCGGAGCCTCGGCTCATCCGCAAATCTGATGGGCCTGGAATCCCACCTGCGGGCGAGCTCCGCCTTTCCCCGAAGCAGGGCGAGATGGGAAACGAGCTCCACATTGCCCAGAATTGGCTCAAGCTGCTCTCCGACAACTGAACTCAACTCAATCAGAATCCGCTCCTCCTCGTCCCTCTCCTGCGCCCTCAGCTCGATGAGCCTGTTATTATGTTCGACGACACTCAGGGGTTCGACAAAGAATGTCATACCGCTCTGCGAACGATCGTGGACGATACCCTTTCCCTTGGGAGATCTGTCTCCCCTTACCGGTATCACGTACCTCTCACTCCGGATCGTGATGCCGGAATCATCGCCCTGTTTCGCACTCTCTCCCACCTCTTTCTTCAGTGTTGAGAGAATTCTCTCCCTCTGCTTTGTTATCTCACTTCTGATTCTCCTCAACTCCCGTGAGGCACTGTCTGAGATCGTGAAAGATGGTTCTATCGCCGAAAAGATCTTTTTCTCTATCTCGTCAGTCTGACGAAGTTCTGACGCGAGATGCCAGACTCTCGGGAATTCCTTTTTCCGTGTTTCAAAAAAGGCCTTGGCAACCCGCACGCCTTTTTGGAATTCGGCAACCTCAAAAAGCGCCCGCGGTTCAAGCCTTCCGCCAACTTTCACCTTCTGCAAAGATCCGCCCGGGTCGGGGAGAGAGAATGAAGGAGAGTCATACAACGAAAGTAGGTCTGAGTAAGACTGCACAAGCCCCAGCTCTTCCTCTGCCGCGTTCCTGCTGTCGAACGGTACAAGGGCAAGGGCTCGCTCCCTGGCAGGTTCAAAACGTATTCTCTCCAAAAGAAGCGTCTTTACCTTGTCTAGCTCAAGGACTTTCAGCGAGTGTGCATCCACCTCTTAGAGAGAGCCCCTCGAAATAGAAATAAGGAAAAGGGCACACTCGTCAGAAACAGGATTCACAAACAGTTCTCCCTCCCGACAAAATTTGCCCTGGAAAAATACGTAAGATGGAGACCGCACCCCGGAGAAGACCTAATAAGCCGAAACAGCACCGGGAAAGGATACAACCCTGGGAGCAAGACCAGCCGGTTCTCTAAATCCTATTCCGCGACCTAAGTTTGGTTTTCCTCTACTCTTCCTCGAACTGCCTCGCGGTCAGTTTTCTCTTGGCAGCATTCAGCTTTCTCTTTTTTCGCTCGCTTGGTTTTTCGAAGTGTTGATGCCGCCTTAGGTCAGCTAGAATTCCCGCCTTTTCGCATTTCTTTTTGAAACGCCGGAGAGCACTTTCAAAGGATTCGTTCTCCTTTACTCTCACACCTGCCATTAATTTTTTCACCCCCAAAACGAGATTTTTTCAAATAATGTATCACGCTCCTAACTAGTTACGTAAACACCCCTTGGGTCAGGAACAAAGACTACCTGTATCAAACCGTACCAAAAAGTATACATGACCCCTTTTGGCCTGTCAAGAGTCTAATTTCCCCCTGCCCGCCTCACGCAGCCCCCGCGCGACACTTTTCGCCCCGGCTGACTCTTATCCGCTTTTCTTCCAATGAGTTAGCCTGCACGGCACCCATCTCCAAGCGATGGGCTGTGATCGGCGAATGAGCGTTTCGCTGACTCTGCTCCGGGATGCCCCGTCTAGGGCTCGCCAGGCGGGGAATCCTTGCCCCTCCCAGCCTGTCACTCTTCGAGATGTCCTTTCCCTCCTGCCGAAAATGTCGATCCTTCTCAGACTCGCTCACTCGAATTTGCGAACTCGGGCTTCGGTCTCAAACAGCGCAAATTCGCCCCTTTCGGGGTCGCTCCCTCGTCCAAGAAGGGAGTCCAGAAATTTTCAGAAGGTCGGCTCAAGGACATCTCCAGGGCTACCCGCTACCTGGCCTCATCACCGCGGCCCACCCGAGCATTGCACACTGCAAGCGACCATCCCCACGGACAGGATGGATGCGGTCTCCGAACGCAGTCTCCTCTTTCCGAGCGAAAAGGGAATTGCTCCCTTATCGGCTAAAGAGCGGCGTTCCCCATCCGAAAATCCACCCTCAGGCCCGATGATGATGAGTATTTTTGTCTTCTCTCCCGGGGTCATGGGGAGGCCAGCTACGGTTGAAACATCGGCCTTTTCGTCAGCAAAGAATGCCTTCTCAAAATTCCTGATTGAGTCAACAACCTGTCCGAATTCCTTCACGTCCGAGAACTCAGGAAGCACGCACCCGAGAGACTGCTTAAGAGCGCTCTCAGAGATTCTTTTCCATCTGGCAAGCTTCTCCCGGCCTGGCTGTCCGCGAGCGCCCACGGAAGATTTCGGACTAAGATAAGGCATGAAGCCTGCGACACCGAGCTCGGTACATTTCTCTATGACAAAGTCCATCCTTCCCGATCTGAGGATTGGCTGCGCAAGCCAGATTGCCATATCGTTTTCCCTCTTCGACTTCTCCTTCCCGACGATACTGCACGCTATGCAATTGCGGCGAACCTCTTCAATTGTTGCAAGAAACTCATTCCCGTCGCCGTCAGTCGCCAAAATCCGATCGCCCTTCTTGACACGCAGGGACCTCAGGGCATGAGAAGCTTCACTGCCCGAAAGGAGCAATCTGTCCTTGAAGATCTCTTCCTTCCTTACGAGAAATCTTCCCTTTGTGTCACTCCCCGCTTCTATCAAAGGCATCTTTTACTCTTCCGAATATTCCTTTTCCCGGCTTCGGAGGCGCGGCATCCTCAAGAGCGCCAAGCTCCTCCAGAAGTCTTTTCCCCCTATCACTCAATTTTGCCGGAGTCCACACCACGACTCTCACAAGAATATCTCCTGCCCCTGATTCGCGCAGGTGCGGAATTCCCTTCCCGCGGACTCTTATCATTTTCCCTGACTGTGTTCCTTTTGGAAGTGAAACCGGCACCGGACCTGAAAGAGTCGGCACTTGAACTTCTCTCCCCAACGCCGCATCGGAGACGCTCACAGGAAGCACGCAGATGAGGTCATCTCCGTGCCTCTCAAAAACATTGTGTGGCTTTTCCTCGATGAAGACGTTGAGATCTCCGGTCCCTCCGCCTCTTAGGCCCGCATGTCCCCGCCCCCTTACGGGAATGTAGTTACCCGGTGAAACACCCTTCGGGATTTTTACTGCTATCGTCTCTGTTTTCTTGACCCTGCCCTCACCGCGGCAGACATCACATGCACTCTCAAGAATCTCCCCTTCGCCGTGACAGTTGTCGCACGTCGTAACGCTTACGAACTGCCCAAAGAACTGTCTTGTCACCCTTCTCACTTCTCCGCTTCCGCCGCATTTGGGACAGGTCCGCGTGGAAGAACCCGGCTTCCCGCCTGTTCCCTTGCACGTATCGCAACTCGTCCACCTTTTCAGTTTTATCTTCTTCTCGACTCCGGATGCTATCTCTTCAAGTGATAGTCTTATGGAGATATCTATGTCGGCGCCCCTTCTACTATGAGCACGTGTCCTGGTGGAACCTGTACGCGGAGTCCCGAAGAAATCGCCGAATCCACCGAGGTCTCCGAAACTCTCCATGAAGACCCTTAGTGCATCTGAAAGATCAAAATGGCTGAATCCGCCAAACCCCGGCTGGGAGGCACCGACCCTCATTCCTTCCCTTCCGTACCTGTTATAGATGGAACGTTTCTCCTGGTCCCTCAAGACCTCGTAGGCCTCGGTCGCCTCCTTGAATTTTTCTTCTGCTTCTTTGTTCCCGGGATTTCTGTCAGGGTGATACTTGAGCGCAAGCTGCCTGTAGGATTTCTTTATCTCGTCTTCAGTTGCAGTTCGCGGGACACCGAGGACTTCGTAGTAGTCTCTTTCCGCCATCTTCTTTCCTACTTCGCCACCTTCACTTTGGCAGGCCTGAGGAGCTTATCGCCCAGTACATATCCTTTTCTCATGACTTCTGCCACACTGCCGGGCTCAAACCCGCTGTCATTCACTTCCATCACAGCTTCACAAAGAAGCGGATCAAATTCCTTCCCCAGAGCATCTATTTCAGCCACTCCTTCAGACTGAAGAATTCTTTTGAGCCTAGAGAGAACGAGAGCGAGCCCTTCTCTGATGCCTGAGTCCTTGTTCTCTTCGGGCCTGGGCGCCCCTTCTGCGCCGGCATTGGCCGTCTCTTCTCCATCCGCGCTAACCGCCCCTTGTCCCTCCGCATTGACCACCGACAGGCCTAGCTCCAGGCCGTCAATAACATCAAGAAGCTCAAGGATCAGTTTCTCATTGGCAAGACGCACAATGGTCCGTATCTCTTTCTCTTTTCTTTTCCTGAAATTGTCATAATCCGCAACCGCCCTCAGCCACATGTCGTGCTTCCCCAGAACCTCGCTCTCCTTCTCCTTCAATTTCCCCTGAAGCTCGACAATCTCCTTTTTGAGCCGTGAGATTTCTTTTCTCTTTGAATGACGGCGTATCTTGTGCCCGGCCTCAGGCTCTTCAATTTCGTGCGGCTCGCCGGCGTTCTCTCCAACTCCATCATCCCGGCGGCCAACCCCGGGATCAGAGAGCTTCTCGTTGTCGCCTTCCGGATCCCTTCTCAGACTTCACCCCCCTTTCACTCCTTCTTTCACACTCCTCGCACTAGTATTCTATCTCCGTTGGCATGTTCTTGTCCATACTACGGGATGCGGGGCTGCACAACACCTTTGATGCATGTTATTTCTTGAGCAGAAATCTCAGGAGGGAGAATTCGAGGTCGTAGAGCTTTCTCTGCGCAGGCGTAGGCAGCGCACTGGAACCCCCCAGGGTCTCGGTGGCAAAGTTGGACGAAGCGTTGAAAACGACGATCTTTCCTTCGCCAAATGTGCTGTATGATGCGACCGGGTTTCCATTCGAGAGAGTGAACAGAGGTTTCCCCCCCTCCACCATGCCTGCATTAGACAGCGTTGCGATTTCCCTGCGGGTCGAATCGAAACAGGCAGATGACGCGACCGTGAGGGTATCCGTCTTCATCAGGAACGGCCCGATAAGCTCATTCCCGGTGGATGCCCAGTTCCGGGGACTGTCAAGCAAGAGGAGTCTTCCTCCTTTTCTCACGAACTCCGTCATCTCATCAACTTCCTCAATTGCAAATCTCTTTATGGGATTGATTACGACTACTATGTCTCCCTTGCGGAGGGCATCACTGAAACTCTTCTCAAGGCTTGGAACAAGCCCGAGCCGCTGGGTCCACGTATAGAACGTGTGGAAGCTCAGTCTTTGATCCCATTCCAGGGAATAGACGGGCAGGGTGAACCTGGAGTGCTCCCAGTCAAATGCCACCTTCGTAAATCCTGTGTGCGGTGCCGGATCTTTGTATGAAGCTAAGTTTCCGGATGCAAAGATTCTCGCTCCAAGTCCGAATCCAATTAGCCCGGCAACTGCAAGAATCGCAGCCCAGTTCTCGATTCTCTTCTTTCTCAGAACGAGGAGTCCAAAGCCCAGACTCGCGAGCCCCAGAACCAGAAGAAGCGGATTGAGGAAACCAAACCTGTTCTCCCTGTTAAGCCATTCCATTGTGCCGAGAATCAGCTCCGGCTTCCCGGGGATGAACATGAAGAAATTCGACCAGACGGTGGAATCGGTGTATCCAAGCACTCTCCCTTTCCCTATCTTAGTCCCCGCCGCCTGAATGAAAAGACCGAAGTCATAATTCTGCTCTTTACTGGCATCTGCGAAGTAACTTGTTCTTGAGTAGTCGAGACGAACTGCTCTCAATCCGTAGCCAATGATCACTTTGTCAGAGAACATTGGAGCATCCATGCTGCATGATGTCGCAAACAGATAAGTTGGAACCCTCTGTACTACAGGATGAGGAAGCAGGGAAGGCCTGTTGTAAACAGAGAGACTAAGACTCCTGAGGTCATACGTGGCATCGTAGTTGAACCTGAGGCCGAACCTCTCCGCAAGCGGATTCGCGAATGTGCTCGAGCCGAAAACGTTTGTGTGATCCCCGTCCAGGAAAAGTCCGCCGCCCGCTCTCACGAACTTCTCAATCGCATCAATCTCACGATTGGAGAAAGGTCTGGTCGGAGTCTTTATGAAGAGAATATCGTAGTTCGAAAGAAGGCTCTCGGTTATTGAATCCATTCCTGCATCAACCTTGTAGAAATGATTGAGGTAATCCCGCAAACAATAGTAGTTGTAGCCGGATTTCCCTCCATACCACTCCGTATCGAACTTCTGGGTTGTCCATTCCCAGTCGCTGTGCCCTTCGTCTATCAGGATTCGGCCCTGCTTCTGCACACCGGGATCCCCAAACCCGGCAAATCCTGCGAGGAACATTCCTGAGAGAAAGGCCAGGAGCAAAAAGATAGAAGCTGGGAGCACTCCATTTTTCCTGCCGCCGCTACCTTTGGCCACCGGTTCAGATGTTAACACGGATGGGAAGATAGAAAGGAAGAGCGGGAGGGGAAGAGTGCTCAGGATGAGCGGGGCTCGCATCCAGAATATCGAGGATTTTCCGCCCTGAAGGAACGCAAGGGAAAGGGCAACAAATCTCACGAAGATGAAACCAAGTGTGATAAGTGTGAGGTAGGAGTATGTTCTTCCCTTGGCTCTGATGAAGTAGAGAAACGACACCGCGGAGGCATAGAAGAGAAGAATCGGGAAAAGTCCAAGTTTCTCAACGGAAACATTGAGTTCCCTTATTCCATCGACGGCCGGTAAGACTATCGTGCCATTTGTGAGAGCGGCGCCGTGAGCGAAAAGTTTGATCACAGCATAGAAAATTGGTGAAAAGAAACTCTGACCTTGAAAATGAGGAGACTTCAAATAGTAGATTCCAGTCAGCAGCGCGGCAAGGAAGAGAGCGAAACCGGAAACAAAAAAGCAGTTCCCCAGCGCCTTCGGGACGGAATGCCTCCTGAACAGATAGAGAACCCCGGCAGCAAAAAGCAAAACTCCCGAAACCGAGTAGGGCCAGTGGAAAAGGAATACATTCAATATTCCAAGAAGAAGGATCAGCGATCCCTTCGGCTTCTCGTGCCTAAGGGCGGGGTAGAGAATCAAGCTTCCAATAATGATAGGCCAGAGCCACCAGTGCGAGCTCCTTGTGTACACATCCAGCGAAACAAACCAGCCAATCGATACTAGATAGATTCCAATCCAGGCGAGTCTCTTCATCGCTCTCTCGCAAGCTCTTCCATCAGTCTTTTCAAGAAGAATATGTTGTTAACGTTTACCTCACTGTATTTCTCAAGATTCTTGCCGAGGAGAAAACCCGAGTCTCCTATTACGACTAGCCTTCCTCTTCCAGCATTCTTCTCAACCACAACCGGGTATCCCCATTTCGAAACGACTGACTTGCACTTACCGTCGCAATGGACGGGCCATGCCTCGTTGAATTGAATCGTTTCGCCGGACACCTCTGTTTCAAGATGTGCAAGCGGGATGCCAAGTATCTCAATGCCAAATCTGGATAGAAGCTCCCTTGAAGGTTCGCTTTCCTCATAGCCGACGGCCATAAGAAGCCTGCCGCCGCCTCTAACAAACTCTTCCACCGCGTCAATCTCGCCGTTTGAGTATTTTCTCGCGGGAGCCACGACAACGAGGAGTTTCGCGCGGCCAAGTTTCTCCTTCGATAGCTTCTCAACTGTGAAAGGCAGAAGGCCGTTTCTCATGATGTTGTATTCGAGGCCCCCAACCGAATTGTCGTACCAGCCAAGCTGGTCAAACCTGTTTGCATGTCCAATGTCAATGAGGGCAAGATTCGGGGCAGTCTCCCCTGTTGCATAGTCACGGGTAACTGCGCGGCCGACCAACTGCCCGAATGCCAATGAAGCGAGGAGCCCCGCGCCCAGAAGAGCTTTGGGCGAAAGAAGTGCAAGCGCAAGGATCGAAATGAGGACTATCGAGACAACCTTGAACGGAAAAAGATCAACGGTTCTTCTGTGCGTGAGCCAGCCGAAGACTCTCTGAACGTAAGCATGCGCCGTGACCAGCGCACCGTTTTGAAAAGGAGATGTGTCACCATAGACAAGGATCTTCCCCTTGCCGAACTTTGTCCATGCAACGAGTGGAATGTCACCAAGCTTCTCACCGGGATTATGTTTCCGGTCTCCAAGAAAGGCCGTGCCGAAATTTGACGGGTCACCCAGATCCGCGTAACCATACATCGCAACCGTCTGATATCTGGCAGGCGGTTTCACCGATAACGAAGCGCCGACCCAAATCTGAAGCTCATCGTCACTTGTGAGATTCTTGTTTGCAGGATTGGGCCAGAGTCTCAAGGCATCGGTCCATCCTTGACTGAAAAAACTCGCGCTGTCGAAGTTGAACCTGATACCGGTCGGGCCCAGAAGATCATTGAAGGGGCCCCTTATCCCCATGACACCCGTGTGATCACCAAGAAGGAGAAGGCTCCCGCCGTCCCTGACATAGTCGAGGATGGCTTTCTTCTCACTTTCATTGAAGTACCTGATCAGATTTATGACGACGAGACACCCGGCGCCTCTGAGATGCTCCTTGTCCAGCTTGTCTCCCTTCTCAGGACCGTACCCGGTGACTTTCAGGAACGTTGGAAGATTCCCGAACATGCCCCCACTCTTTCCTCCGAAGCTAGTAAAATCAGGCGTTCTCCAGTTGAGATAGCCGTAGTCAAAGAGAACTACTCTTTTCGGACCATCCCTTTCAAAGTCCGGAAGAGACACAATTGTCGAAAGAACGAGAAGCAGAACGAAAACAACAGCTGTCTTCTTGGAGAACCATCCTTTTGGAATGAATCGTTCAGGAGTGTTCGCTTCGCTCGTCTCGGAGCCTTGAACCGAGGCTCGCGAAACTGCCTCTTGCCCCGCGAGGCAATCGTCTCTGGCAAGCACAACACAAAGCGGCAGCAGGTAAAGAGCGAAATAGATTAGCTGGGGATTCAGATATATGAGGTCAAGTGAAGGGAACCTTTGCTTTATGAATATCGCGATAGGGTCAAGGATCATGAGTCCGAAGCAGGCAGTAATCGCATAGAGGAAGAAATATCCAACAGCTCTTACGAGACCTCCACTTTTTGTTGAACGCAAGAAAAGAATTGAGAAAACAAGAAACGAAAGAAAAATCCCGAACCCGGTCGAGATCGGGCCGAACAGGTATTCTGCGCCACAGAGAGAACCGACAGACTTGGAGAAGGATTCTGATGCCTTGTCAAGGTAGTAGTACGCAGTGGGGAACTCGTCTGTAACGATTCTTCCAAACGCAAGAAAGGCAAGAAGAGTTAAGAGGGAAACAAGCTCAGCACTCTCCCTCCCCACTCTCCTCGAAACTCCTATGAGAAAAAGCGTGGACACGCCGAGAGCAATAAAGAACAGCCCGGGCACACCTGTCCCGCCTGCCAGGAGGACAAGTAGAGGAATGACAAAGTATCCGAGCCTCAGTTTTCCCGAAAGCCGAGCCCAGGGAATTCCCGATGAAAAATAGAAGATTAGCGCGGAGAGGACAGCCAGAAAGTGGGTGAAAGGGCGCACAAAGTATCCCATCCAGCCCAATGTGAAACAGACTGCAAGAATGAAAAACGGGATGGAAACTCTTCTCACAGAGTATATCCTCCCTGTTGGAACCGTCTCTGCCGGAGCGCAATCCATGTCCGATCAGAATAGCACTCGACAAATTGCGAGGCAAGCAAGAAATCGGATGTCTGATACGGCCACGGGTGAGTCAGTTCCAAGACACACCTTCTCCTGAAGTCCGAGAACGACTGAAGGGGTCGGGAACGAGTCCCAACCCCTTCGACACCTTTCCTTTTATGCCGAATCCCAGCTCTTCTTACTTGAACCTGGCCTTAACACTTCCCCATGAGGTCCTGTCAGAGGGTGTAGGGCCGCAGGCAGGATTGCCAATCTGCTCGCAGGTTGGCCAGCCGTTGAGCGTGTTGGCCTTGCACTCGGGAGTACCGTTACATGTGTAGGAACCATCTTGCGTGAAGTAACAGCCCGCCCCTTTGTCGCACGTTGGATTTCCGTCACAAGTCAGACCGGGCTCGCTACATGTGCTGTTCCAACACGTCCATGACCCGTTACACGTCGGGCTTGCATCACATGTCGCTCTGCCGTCGCACGTGTAATACTGGGTGCACGTTACCGCGGCATTACATGTTGGCGACAGTCCATCGCACGTGGATGCCTGTTCGTACGTGAAGTAACACATGTCAGTGGTGAATTCCTGGCACCTCGGATCACCCGGATCACAGGTGAGAGGATCAGTCGTTGGAGCTAAAGCAGCCTTTCCTTTTGCCTCCGCAACCTGTACGCCGGTCGTTGCTGCCGAAGTCACTCCCTCAAGGGTTTTCACTGCGGCGCTAAGTGCAACCGAAAAAGCAGGAGAACTCCTCTCAGGAAGAGCCGGCTTGGCGCCACCCGAGAAGTGGGCAATAAACCCACAGAGAAAAAGAACTGAAAGTACAGCAGTAACCTTTTTCATTGCATTTCACCTCCCCGTTCCCGGCATCCTGATGCTATTGCACGTCACGCGCAGGCAGGATCTGACCACCGAACCAACGTGCTGTCCCGGTGATCGCCCCCTCTATCCCATCACACAACATTATGGGCACAAGGCTCCATATCCGTCTGGCTTCAGGTTTCTCATCAGAGCACAAAAGGGGCAGGACTGCACCCGCCCCCTTCCATGACATCTCCAGATTCAGAGCCAGGTTTCGTTCCGGCTATTTGAATCTGGCTTTGAGATTTCCCCACGTTGTCTTGTCCGTCGGACTTGGCGCACACCTGGGATTGCTGAATACGCACGTCGGCCATCCGTTACACGTGTTCGGAGTGCACTCAGGCGTTCCGTTACATGTGTAGCTGCCGTCAGCAGTAAAATTGCAGTTCGGCCCCTTGTCGCATGTGGGCGTTATTCCGTCGCAGGTCAGATTGTCGGCCACACCTGACGGGTTGCATGTACTGTTCCAGCACGTCCATGATCCATCGCAGGTCGGTTCACTCCAGCAAGTATACCTGTCGTCACATGTGTACCACTGCGCGCATGTGGGAGTTTTGCCATCGCACGTTGGAGAGTGACCGTCGCAGGTCGTCGTTTGATCGTAGGTCCAAGAAACTTCTCCCTCTGCCTCCGCAACTCGCACACCCGTTGTTGCAACAGACGTCACTCCCTCCAGCGTCTTCACTGCCGCGTTAAGCGCAAGAGAAAACGCAGGAGAGTCCTTCTCGGTCACCGCCAGCCTTGTGCCGCTTGAAAAATGCACGAGGAAAGCGCTAACCAAGAGGATTGAAAGGATAGTGGCTATCTTCTTCATTCGCATTCACCTCCTTTTCTGAGGAATCCAGACACAGTCATCGTACAAACGATCCGTGCCCGGGAAAAAAAGAAGCCGTCGGATCTTGATCCGCGGCACCTCTTGAATAGTCCTTGGCTGGAGAACTAACAGCGATACAGAAACTAGGGCCTGTTCCGCTTCCGGGCGTAGAAACTGCCGTCCAACGCAAGCGAACCACCTCCCCGCAGGCCGCGCAATGAAATAGGTCTTCTAATTCAAAAGTGATGTTATCATATTCCCAACCTAATGTCAATCAATTTGTTGCAGGTATTCCAGGAGGGGCGGCACGAGGAAATCGTCAAGAGTGGAAGGCAGAACCTTCACTTTTTCAATAGGATGCAGCTTGCGAAATGATCCGGGGATACCTCTTCAAGCGCGGGCGTGACCGTCGAGCAATCGTTGACTGCCTCCGGGCAGCGCGGATGAAAGTGGCATCCTGACGGGGGATTTGCCGGACTCGGAACGTCTCCCTTGAGGATGATTCTTGTGCCCTTTTTTCCCGGAACAGGCACCGGGATCGCGGACATCAGGGCCACAGTGTAGGGATGAAGCGGCTTCCTGTACAGTTCGTCGCTGGACGCGAGTTCCACAATCTTTCCAAGATACATGACTGCAACTCTATTGCTCATGTGCTCAACGATGCGCAGATCATGAGCTATGAAGAGATACGTGAGATTCAGCTCTTTCTGAAGATCCACAAGGAGATTTATTATCTGCGCCTGAATCGAAACATCAAGTGCAGAAACCGGCTCATCGCAGACTATGAACCTGGGGCTGACAGCAAGCGCCCGTGCTATCCCTATCCTCTGTCTTTGACCACCCGAGAATTCATGAGGATAGAGTCTCGCCGCCTGAGGCGCCAGACCCACAAGCTCCAGAAGCTCACCGGTTCTTGTTCTGGCCTCTTCACCTTTCGCCAGCCTGTGGATCTTGAGGGCCTCGCCAATCATCCCGCCCACGGTTATCCTGGGATTCAGGGAGCTGTATGGATCCTGAAAGATCACTTGCATCTCCTTCCTCAGTGCCCTCAACTCCTTTTTCTTCAGCGTCAGCAAGTTCTTTCCGTCGAAAGAGACTTCCCCGGCCGTGGGTTCAAGGAGCCTTAGCACAGTTCTTCCAAGCGTGGTCTTCCCGCAGCCGGACTCACCGACGAGACCCATGGTTTCGCCTTCCCCTATGGCCAGGTCCACGCCGTCAACGGCCTTAACATAGCCCGTGACTCTTGAGAAGATCCCTTTTCTTATGGGGAAATGTTTCTCAAGTCCTTTGATCGTAACCAGCGTCTTCATTCCCTGAGCCAGCATCTTACCCAGTGTCCTTTGGTCACGAGCTTGAGTTCCGGTTCTTCACTGGCACACTTGCCAAATGCATATTTACAGCGCGGATGGAATTTGCAGCCCGTAGGAAAGGAAACCGGATTCGGCACGACTCCAGGTATTACGCTGAGCCTGTCCTTTGTTCCGTCAAGCGGTGGGATTGACTCCAGCAACCCATCCGTGTACGGGTGAAGCGGGGTCTCGAATATCGTCTTCACGTCCGTGAACTCGACGACTTTGCTTGCGTACATTATCGCCACTTCATCTGCAACCTCGGCGATAACTCCCAGGTCATGAGTGATGATGATGAGAGACATGCCGAGTTCCCCTCTCAGCCTTCCGATGAGATCAAGTATCTGCGCTTGAACAGTAACATCGAGTGCAGTCGTCGGCTCATCCGCTATGAGAAGGGCTGGATTGCACGATAGAGCCATGGCAATCATGACCCTTTGTCTCATTCCGCCGCTCAACTGATGAGGGTACTCGTCAACTCTCTGCGCCGGCGCCGGGATTCCGACAAGATTAAGCATCTCGATCGTCTTTGCCCTTGCCTCTTTTTTCCCAAGTTTCTGATGCAGGACCACAGCTTCCTGAATCTGATAGCCGCACGTAAAGACCGGGTTAAGGGACGTCATGGGTTCCTGAAACACCATCGAGATCTCATTTCCCCGTATCTTCCTCATTTCTGACTCCGAGAGTTTCAGGAGATCCTTGTCCTTGAAGATCACCTCTCCTGACTCGATCTTTCCCGGCGGGCTTGGAATGAGCCTGAGAATCGAGAGTGCAGTAACACTCTTCCCGCAGCCGGACTCGCCGACAACGCCCAGAGAAGCGCCTTTTCTGACCGAGAAGCTTACTTCGTCCACCGCCTTCACAACGCCAAGGTCGGTGTGGAAGTAAGTCTTGAGATTCTTCACATCAAGAAGAGCATCCGGCACTTTTCCTCCGTCTTACAATTACCGGCCCTCGACTTTCCTGGGATCAAGAGCATCCCTCAGCCCGTCGCCAAGAAAGTTGAAAGCGAGAACCGTGATGAAGATGAAAAATCCCGGAGCGAGAACCCACGGAAAAGAAGTGAGAACTCTCACGCTTTGAGCGTGCTGGAGCATGTTCCCCCAACTTGCCTGAGGTTCCTGGATCCCGACTCCAAGAAAGCTCAACGCCACTTCTCCGAGGATGTACCCCGGGAGAGATACTGTGGCAGCGACTATAGTGAAACTCATGGTGTTCGGAATTATGTGCCTCATGATTATTCTCAAGTTCCCGGCTCCAAGCGCCATTGCAGCCGTCACGAACTCGTTTGCTTTGAGGGAGAGAACCATTCCTCTGATGACTCGCCCAAGACTCGCCCACCCGATGAAGCTCAGTATGAAGACGATTATGAGGTACATCTTGTCGGAAGGTATGGATGCCGGGAATGCTGCCCTAATGGCAAGGATAAGGTAGAGTCCAGGGACGGACATAAGGATCTCGGAGAAACGCATTGCGAGATTATCAACCACTCCCCCGAAGTAGCCTGATATCCCGCCCACGACCAGCCCGAATGCAAAAGTGACTAGAATTCCAATTACGCCTACAGACAAAGAAATCCTGCCGCCAAAAAGAAGACGCGAGAAAATGTCCCTGCCAAATTGGTCACTGCCCAAAAGAAAAATCCTTGCGTCGCTGTCAACTCCAAAGAGATGCCTCGAGGTTCTGATACCGAAGAAAGAGTACTCTTCCCCTTTTGCGAACAGCTTGATCGGGAAAGTGATTCTTTTGTCTTCCGAGTACTTGGTCCAGCCGGGGTCGCTCAAATAGTATTGATAAACAAAAGGCCTGATGTGGAACTTGCCCTCTTTGTCAACAAAGTGAATTCTTGTCGGAGGATTGTAGAAGAGTGTCCTGTTCTGCGCCTCCATTGAATAGGGTGCAATGAAGGGAGCGAATATGGCGCTCAAGTAGAGGACAATGAGGATACCTGCGCCGGTTAGTGCAAACTTGTTTTTCTTGAAATTCTTCCAGAATATAGCCCACGGGGTATGAGATTTTTCGCTGAGAGTAAGAAGGCTGTCGCTAATGGAAGCAATCTTCTTGCTGCCGAATATTCCTCCCGGAATTTCTGGTTTAGTCATAGGATATTCTCGGGTCGGCAATCGCAAGAAGCAGGTCGGCAATGAGGTTCCCAAGGATCAGAAGGCTCGAAGCCATCATGAGCGCTCCCATGACGAGATACAGATCTCTTGTAAAGAGGGCTTCGATGGTGATTCGTCCCAGGCCTGGCCAGGACATCACTACCTCCACCAGGAAGGCTCCGCTCAGGAGACTCGCAAGGGTATACCCGAATATGGTTATGAGCGGATTGATCGCATTTCTCACCGCATGTTTGTAGACGACCACCCGCTCGCTCAATCCTTTTGCCCTCGCAGTAGTCACATAGTCGGCCCTTAGAACGTCCAGCAGGTTCCCTCTCATCTGCCGCATTCTCGAAGCCATTGGAACTGTCCCGAGAACAAGGGCGGGCAGAAACAGATGTCGAATCAGGTCAACCCCTTTGGAGAACGGAGAGAGATACTCAAAATCCAGGCTTCGCATACCGCCTATGGGAAACCAGCCGGTTGTCGCGGCAAAATAAATCATGAGAAGGGCAAAGAAAACTTCAGGAATGGAAAGACCTATAAAGGCCACGAAGGAGCTAAGCTTGTCAACCCACGTGTACTGCCGGACTGCGGATACGATTCCCAGCGGAATTGCGAGCCCCCACGTGATCAGAGCCGCAGTCCCGGCAAGGAGCAGCGTATTAAGCATGCCGGTCTTGAGGACAGCGAAGACCGGAACCCTGCGCGAGAAAGAATAGCCGAAATCCAGGTGGAGAACGATATTCTTAAGCCAAATGAGGTATTGGACTATGACGGGTTTGTCAAGTCCAAACTCTCTTCTCAGCGTCTCGATTCTTTCTGCAGAGATCGCGGGATTCATCTGCATCGTCGTAAGGAAGTCACCAGGAGCAAGGTTTATGACAATGAAAGAAAGAAGAGAGATACCGAAAAGAAGCGGAATCATGTGAAGGAATCGTTTCAGGATATATGTTTTCATCTGAATTCGCTAGTGTCGTGTCCCGGAAATTCCTTGTCTATGTCTTTGCCCCAGGACACGACACTTTCATAAGGGCTATCGCCCCTCTGACGCTTCGGAATGCTCCTACTCGTCGCATCCCTACGCTGTCACCCCTGAGGGGGTCGGCCACGACCCCCTCATACCCCCTGGCAGTGTGCCTCATGAAAGGCCCTGCATTTCGTAAAGTTACTTCTGGGACGGCACACTGGTTGGACTGGCCTGACGGTCCAGAAATCCTATTTGCCGGAAATAGTTTCCGGCCTCTGGAATATCGTGTGGGCGTTCCAGAGGACCCGCTCCCTCAAGATGCTGGGCTGCAGGTTCCCGAACTTGTTCCTCACGGCGCAGAAGATCATAGGGTTCACAGTGTAGATGAACGGAACATGATCGCTCATGATCGCCTGAACCTGATCATAGACCGCCTTCCTTTGGGAGAACTGGGTCAGTCCGATCTGTGCATTCATGAGGCTGTCTATGACGGCTTCCCATCGTGTGGCGGGTCTGGGCTGTTCAGGATACCAGTTGTGTGTTCTTCCGCTTGACAGAAAAACATTCATCCCGAGGATCGGATCATTGGGGACACCGCTGGTCAGTCCCAGAAGGACCGCATCATAGTCATAGGTCTCATTTATTTTCACAATGAGAGAATTGAACTCAATAGGGCTGAATATGACTTTCATTCCGAGCTTGGTAAGATCTTCCTTTATCAGGTTACCTATCTGGTTCCTCGGATTGTTCCCGGTGTTGGTGAGAAGGGTGAATTCAACAGTATGCCCATCCTTGTCCTCAATGTACCCGTCCCTGTCTCTGTCGATGAACCCCTCCTGTCTCAATATCTCTCTCGCCTTGGCGAGATCGTATGGGTACTTCTTCACATCGGGGTTGTACCAAACCTTGTCGGCGGGAGAGGTCGGACCCCAGATCGGCTCTCCCATGCCAAAATAGACCGTCTTTGCTATGCCTTCCCTGTCTATGGCATGGGCGACTGCCCTTCTGAAGTTCTCATTGGAGAACCACTTGAACTTCACGGGATCGACGTAAGCTTTCCCGTTCCTGGCATTTCTTCCTCCATTCAAGTTAAACCAGAGATGTGACGTTCCGATGTCCAGACCAAGACTATACATGGCGAAGTTGCCCTTCTTCTCAAGAGACTTGAGCACTGCATAGTCTTCCGGCCTCACCGAATCGTGCAAATCAATCTCGCCGCTCTGAAACTTGAGGAGCAATGCATTCAGATCAGGAACAATGACATAGACAAGCTCGTCCAGATAAGGAAGCCTTCGCCCGTCCCTGTCCACCGCCCAAAAGTGAGGATTTCTTTTGAGCACGACCTTCTCGTTGGGCAAATATTCTTTAAGCATGAATGGCCCGCTGCAGACAATCTCGGAGGGAGGAGTCTCATTTCCCCAGGTCGACTCGAATGTCTTATTCTTGAACGCCTGCTCAAGCTTGTGCTTCGGCAGAATTGGAAGGGCCCCGATGACCGATAGGAGTGGGCCGTAAGGCGCATCGAGCGTCAATCTAATCGTCAGACTGTCAATTTCATCTACTTTGAAGGGCTTTCTGTTTACCTGGAGGAGCTCGGCGATCGACGGATGTATGGTGGGATCGTAGGCAATCTGAAAAGAAAAGAGGACGTCGTCCACCGTCAACCTGGCTCCGTCAGACCATCTGAGTCCTTTTCGGAGATGGAATGTCCAAACTCTGTAGTCTGGAGATGCCTCCCATGAGCTCGCCAGGCCGGGCTCTACCTTCTGTAAGTAGTTATTGAAACTCGTGAGCCCTTCAAACATCCTGTTTGTTATCTCGGTGGATGAAGTCTCGTTGGCTGTGATAACGTTGAACGTTTTGGGGCCTGAGATGGTAGCGGCTATTACTCTCCCGCCGTAGCTCCCGGTCACGTCCACAACCTTGGGATCGTCAGGAAGAGGATAGCTGTCCTCGTAAAGCGTACTTGCCCGCTTCTTTCCGCAGCCGGCGAAAAGGACGGCAACCACGGAAAGGAGTGCGAACAATCTGACAAGCGTAGGACTATTTCTCATCTCGGTCCCCCTTGACTCGAGCCGCAAGCCAACATTTGCCAACTGGCAAACAGTGCTAAACACTGGGAGTGATTCTCTCGCTTGTCACTCTCCGCGTTAGCCACCAACCACAATATATTTCGACACAAAACTCACAATCATGAACCACGAAGTATAGTTATCGCTTTTCAGGGGTGTCAACGCAAATCAGGGCTCCGGGGAATCTTCCTTTGCCAGCTTTCGCTCGGCAGAAGTCTCCGGCTGCCTGATTGTCGCCTTCAGGGCGAGCTCGGATGCAACATCCTTGGCGGGAAGAACCTGACCCAGGATTTCGGAACATGCTGCTTTGAAGAGAGACAGCACTTCCTCAGAAGAGACTTTTCTCCCCAGAAGAGATGAAGCAGAAGCTGATCGCTCTCTAATGGAAGAACCTCCTTCCTTGAGAAACTCGACAAGCCTGAGGTGCGAATCTCCAAGCAGTATCGAGCCATGCTGAAGGAAACATCCTTGTCTTACTGCCGCTGCACTCCCGACAATCTTCTTGCCGTCAACAGTGATCTCGCACTTCGATGGTGCCGCAAAGCAGGCTGAATCCCCTCCAGCCGTCACCGTCCTGCCGGGACCAGCGGCAATCTCGGCGCTGAGTCCAAGGAGCTCCAGAGTTCTCTTCAGAAGCAGGGCAATCTTGAGCTGGCTTTCCCTCACCCCCCCGAAGAGGGAGCTCTTCAAGCTTCCGGCAACTGAATAAGTCAGTTCCTCATCGTGCAGGACAGCCCCACCGCCTGTGGGCCTCCTCACGATCTCAATTCCGAGCGCCGTGCACTTTTCAACGTTGAGAATCTCGTGCATCACCTGACCGTACCCAACAGAGATTGTTGGAGCCCGCCAGGAGTACGCCCGTACCGCAGCCTCAAATCTTCCCTCTTGAACGCTCCGGAAGAGCGCCTCGTCGATCGCCATGTTCGCAGCTCCAGAGAGGCGCTTTGTTACAAAGAACGGGATTGGACCAGGCAGGCAGGTGCCGGCTATTTTATGATGGGGAGCCAATCGTGGAAAAGAAATTGAAGCCGTCCTATGAGAAGAGAGATTCTTGACATTACGGTGAAGCCGAATGATGCACCAAACGAGATCATCAGAAACCAGATTCCGAGCTTTGCTATGCCACCGGAGACACCTTTGTGTTCTTTCGAGAAAAAGAAATACCAGAGGCTTGAAATGAGACCTACTATGAGGAGGACATTCTCTATTGTTTTGCCGACACTCCCTCCCCAGAACGGAACCATGTTTGCCTGGATCTGTGCAACAAGATCGCCTTGTGCCGCGCCGATTATTGCCAGCCCGGAGAAAGCGCCGACCATCAACGCAATCGCCCAACGGCTCAGCCATGCGTACTGCTTCGAGAATCTCGTAAACATGAGTACGCCCAATATGAAAACGATGATAAGGGAATATTGGCCGTGGACAAGCGGGGTCCAGAGATTAGGTTTGAAGACATTCTGATATTCCAGGGAGAGGATATATCCCGTTGCTACGCCGACGAAAAGATATTCGGCGAACTTGTAGACCGGATTGTCCCGGTAGAGGAAGCTGAAGACAGCAAGCGTAAGAAATGCTGCAACGGTGTTGACTAGCATTGTCTGGTCAGTTCTCCATTCTCAGGAAGCTTTCACCCGTCCGGTTTTCTTGCTTCCTCCTCCAGCGAAATAGATGATGTTTCCCAGTATGACGAAGATCAGTATCACCACATGGCCGAGAGACTGGGCATCCATCCCCTTGGTAGCATCTGCCGGGTTTCCAATCAGTTTTTCGTATTCTGCTGCGCCTGCCAATCCGCCCATCAGACCGACGAGCTGTCCTGATTGTACATATGGATAAAACTCAGGAGCACTGACCGCGGTGCAGCCTGCCCCGATGGTTATGTGGAATCTTGATTTCACCTGCTGTATCCACTCCTTTGTTCCGGGATAGCCGGCGGAGATGTTAACGATCATGGCCGTGTTGTCAAAGTTGTAAGCGTTTTTCATGATCGGGATCTCACTGACAGGTTTTCCATAATAGTCGGCGGGATAGACACTGTGGAAGCTTTTCCCCAGCTGAACCATCACCGCTTCCCTTCCCTCCTTGAATCCAAGATTCACAAAATCAATTCCGTATTTCTTGCCATACTCTCCCTCTGCCACGATCCCGAAGCCCTCTTCAAGAAGAGGCGGACCGGCGGGCCAGAGGCAAGCGCCTATCACTTTTATGTCCCGCCTGAAAAGGTGTCTCAATGTCGAAATCATCATGGGACGAAGCTCTGCCATTGAGCCCGGATCAAAGTCGGCGGCAAAGTACACGACTGACCCGGGAGGCAGTTTCTCGACGCTGTCGTAGAGACCCTGGACTTCGGGACTCACCCTCACTGGAAGCCAAATCGGGAAAATAAGGGGGACAATCACCGCGATGAAAATCGCAATGAAGATGTAACGTCTGTCGAGCCGTTCAAGTCGCTCCAGTACTGGCAGCTTCAACCCCTCTCTGCCTGTCTTTTTGCTCAACCGCTTGTCCCTTTCTTGTCCATCCTTGACTTGCCCCTTGAACCCTTGAACCCTTGACCCCTCGAACCCTTTCTCTAATCATTCCCCTCCGAGGTAGTTCCTCTCAATGCCAAGGATAATCTTGAGTCCTGTCGAGATTGCCCCCAAAGCCGCCCCGATCATGATTGCCCTTTTGGCAGCAAGATTAGGGACATTCATTATCCAGTCTGAAATTTCCGAGGGCGCTCCTGCAGATCCCAAGATTCCCCCAAGCCACCCCCCGACCGGCACCCTTCCGATCATGACGAGCACGGCAGCCACGGCGAGAAGGCTGGCCTCAAAGCTTCTGATTCTGAAAGCCCTGAAAGCCGCTGATGCAATAAAGAATGCCAGGAGCGAAAACATTGTCGCCTGCATCGGGACGTACACCCCGTTGAAAATGCCGTCGAAGACCGTACCCTCGCCCACCCCGAAGCCGACGCCAAAGAAAGTCATGACAGCAAATCCAATGAGAAGCGGTATGGCGTATCCCCAGTCCTTCTGCTTCCTGAAGACTCTATTTCCGTTGATTCTCACGATGTTTGCTGCGCCAAGCACGTAGGAGAATGCAGTTATGATGATCGTCCACTGCTGAAGGGTCTGGCCGAAGTCCCTTGCCATCGGGTGGGGCACAAAGAACTCGAGGACCATAAAACCGCCAAAAAGAGCAGTTATGAAAAGCGGTATCTCTTTTCTCAAGATGTCTCTCCGCCCGCTATTCTCAGAGACGCTACTGAACTATGAACCATGTCGAAAAACTGTGAATGCCAATGGTCTCAAAGGCACTACCGATAACGAGAAGTATGATAATAAAAAGCTTCATCCAGTCAGAACCTTTGAGCGTCCCAATAAGCTTGGGTTCCTTCGAAAGATAGGCCGTTGCGGCGAAGAACTCTTCGCCGATCAACGTATAGTCGCAGGCGACCACAAAGAATGGAAGCTGGTGGATATTTGCAGTGCCCGCGACCTGGATAGCTCCTGTTGAAGCTCCTGTCTCCGCCAGGATCAATGACTCCGCAAAGAAAGAGCCGAAGAATAGATTCGCAGCAGGTCTTTCTCTTAGCATGATGCCGTCAACCGCTGCAGTAAATGCAAACTGCTCATCGGAAAGGTACCGGATGTTGTCGGCGTTATAGGCATCCGGCCTGCCGGCATCAAGATATCCCTGTCTCACCGTCTCCTCGGCAAGAGGCAGAACAAATGCCCTGCACACGGGAACAATCAGAGGAGTTTCATATTTTGCGACCATTTTAGCAACATTGTTCAGGATAACCATGCTGTAGATTGTCTGAATGTTGTTTGCGTCGTCGATACCCGGAACATAGAGCACAGGCCGTCCCATCTCCGTTGCCCTTCCGATAGCTTCCTCAATGGCCTGGAACCCGGCAATTTTTCTCACAAAAAGAGAAAGGCCCCGCTTCGCTCTTTCCATGAACAATATGACCAGGAGGAAGAACAGGATCAGCATCGAGAGAACGTTGATCCTCCTTGTATTGAACCAGTTTCCCTCTGAACTCGCTGCAGGAGATGGGAAGGATTCAGCTACTCCCCCGGCGTTGTCAACGGCCGAGACCCGATAATAGTATTTGACCCCATCTGCAACTGACGTATCTTCGATGGACTGTAACCCTTTGGGGACCTCGGCAATCTCCTTCCAGCCTTTCTCAACAGCAGATTGCCTGAAGACTTTGTAGTGGGAAACAATCCCTCCTTCAATATCATCAGAGGACTTGTTCCAGGTGGCTGTAATGCTTCTCCCGGCGTCCCCGGGAGTATCTTTGGCAACAACATTCGTTGGAGGCCTCATGGAAGACACCAAGTTCGGAGCCGTCTCAGTCCGGGGTTCCTCAGATTTCACTTTGTCTTGGGCGCTCGCGGACAAGGCAGATAAGATTGAAAAAACCAGGAAGGCAAGGGAAAAACCTGTAGGCACGAGTGAGGTTAGCGAGAGCTTACCCGACCTGATTACCACCCTGTTACTCTCGTCTCGACTCGTCTCCTGGAAGAGGTCCAACGAAGTTCCTTTTGACCCCAGGCTCTTGAACCTGCGACAAACTCAACTGAGAGGTTGACTGACTAGCTCAAAGCTAGCCCGTCACATAAACGAAACTTGAGAAGGTAACCTAGTGTCGTGTCCCGGAAGTTTCTTGTCTATGTCTTTCCCCCAGGACACGACACTTTCATAGGGGCTTCTCGCCCCTCTGACGCTTCAGGATGCTCCT